>JAXHTS010000054.1 GCA_034190085.1 Spirochaetota bacterium | reverse complement strand
AGAGGCTTTCCAGATATTCAACAAGGTCAATAAATTTGAGACCTATTGGTCTTTTGAATTCTACCACAACGTCTATATCGCTATCTTCTGTTTCAATTCCTTTTGCAATAGAACCAAAAAAACCTATTTTTTTAACACCAAATTCAGTCGACAGATATGAATATTTTTCTTTAATTATCTTTAATGCTGTATTGTTTATTGTCATTGCAATTCCTCATTATTATCATTTCATGTAAAGCTAACTTATATATTCTATAGAATCAATAATTTACTAAAATTTAATCGGTCAATTCCAAAATGTCAATTAAAAATCCGAATAATATATTAAAAACAACTTGTAATTCCGCATCATGTTATATATATATTGTTATATTGCAAAAATATAAATAGGTGCATAAATTATAATGACCTTTAAAGAGTTTTTACTGAAAAAACACCGGTTATCTGAAAAAAAAATCCCTTTTTATGAACATTGGGTATCGCGTTATTATGAATATATTACTAATAATAATCTCAATGAGACGGATGATAGCGTATTAAACACATTTTTGCATAATTTAGGAAAGACCTATGAGGAATGGCAGGTTAAACAAGCTCAGGATGCAGTGCGACTTTTTAAATACTATAATAGTAGTTGTAAACAAAAAACTGGTGATGGTCACAGCAGAGAAGAAGAATCCTGGAAAGCTGTAGAAGAAGAAACTATCAGGTTGCTTAGATTAAAGCATAGATCTTTAAGCACAGAAAAAACTTATATAGGTTGGCTTAGAAGATTTTATTCATTTATGGAATTTAAGAATCCGGACATGATTACTCAAAATGATTTTAAAAATTTTCTAAGTTATCTTGCTGTGGAAGCGAAGGTTTCAGCATCAACACAAAAGCAGGCTTTTAATGCGATATTATTTGTGTTTAGGCATGCGCTTGATATGGAGGTAAATGAAGTGGAAGATGCTGTGCGTTCGCCTATCAACCGCAGGCTGCCGGTTGTGCTTTCCAAGCAGGAAATTTTTCGGATACTTGATAATTTAGACGGCATAAACAAACTGATGGCAGGATTGATTTATGGCAGCGGTCTCAGACTGAACGAGTGTCTTACATTGCGTGTTAAGGATATCGATTTTGAACGGGATTATATGATGATAAGGGCTGCAAAGGGGGATAAAGATAGGCAGACACTGCTTCCTGATAACTTGAAAAATACTATACAGCGACAGCTTGAAAACAGCTATGATCTTTTTGAAAAAGACAGAAAAAATAATCAAGAGGGAGTCTGGCTTCCACACGCCCTTGAAAGAAAGTATCCAAATGCAGGCAGAGAATGGGGCTGGTTTTGGGTCTTTCCATCCAAGTCGCTATCTATTGATCCTGAATCTTTAAAAGTAAGACGTCATCATATACATCCATCATCATTGCAAAGGGCGTTTAAAAATGCTGTTATCAAATCAGGTATCACTAAAAACGCCTCAGTGCATACGCTGCGCCACAGCTTTGCCACTCATCTAATTGAGAGTGGGTACGATATCAGGACAGTTCAGGAGTTGTTAGGGCATTCTAATTTGCAGACAACCATGATTTATACTCATGTTGCTCAAAAAAATAAATTAGGTGTAAGAAGCCCTATGGATTTTATATAGAACTGGTTGGTAATATAATAAATAAAATAACTGAAAGTTGGTCAATTGTTAATTATAAATTAATGGATGATTATAATAATGAGGAATATGAAAAACGGGCTATGAGATGTTTATCAATTGGAGCGCTTCAATCTCCGCAATCACACATATGTGAAATTCAGGAACTTCATGAAGAAATAAAACATTGAATGAAGTACATCATACAACTTTTCTACCTCTGGTCTATGACTAGTTGTTTGTAGACCATTCATTTTTGCTTAATAAATGAAGCTGTTACTGCTGTAAAAGCATTCACAAAGACAATTGTATATCCGGTAGGAAAATCGCCATAGAATGAAATCGTTATGGCTATTATATTCAGAACAATACCGATTATCCATGCCGTTATCAGGGTATAGTTATGAATAACAGCAGGCATTCGATTCAAGGTAGAAATCTGCACTGCAATAAAAGCAGGCGCAAGAAGAATAGCGAATACAACAAGCACTCCCGCCATTCTAACAGAGCTTGTAACTGTTACAGCAAAGGTCAGAAAAAAGAGCAGATTCTTTAGATTACCCGAAGTCTTTCTCTCAAATAAATAGATAAACCCTCCTAAACATGCGTATATAACGGCTGTTTTGTATACGTCATTGATGTTAGTAAAAAGGATGTCATAGGCCATCAGGTTTTGGAACTCCTCCATTCCGTGAGCCGACTTTGATAGCAGAATGAATACACCAGATAGGCCAAGCGCATAGAGAAGACCGATCACTGCTTCAAGGTATTGCGATCTCTTTGAAATAAAAGATATTAAAAGACCTGTGGCGATAGAGAAGAAAAGCGACAATAAGTATACATATTCTCCATGAAACAGCAGAAGGGAGATGGCTGCCCCCAATGCAGCCATCTGTCCTATTGCAAGGTCGGTGAAGATTATATTTCGCTGAATAATTCTGATTCCAAAATATGAATGAATACCCAATAAAATTAGGGATATCAAAAAGGCGGGTATGAGTATGTCTATCATTTCGAGAGCCTCCCTACTATCTCATCAAATAACGCAACAATATCCTTTGCCTCCTTAATCGCATTTACATCATGAGGCAGCGTTATCATCCTCATGCCGGTTTTGCGGACAACTAATTGAGCCGGTTTTTGGGAATGATACACATCATTGATTATCAACCTCACTCCCTGACTATTTATTATATCAATAACCCTCATTATGTGACGCGTGGTTGGCGCAATCCCTGGCAACGGCTCCAGCTCTATCACTGGAATCATCCCATAATGCTCAAAGAGATAATCAAAGTTTTTATGATACTGGACTACCTTTATCCCTCTAAGCGGCTTCATGATTTCTTCCCATTCTTTGAGTTTATTATCCCATAACAGATTGAATTCTTTATGGTTTTTTGTGTAGGCAGCGCGGTTGCCTGGATCAAGTTCATTTAGCTTATTCTTAATAGCAACTGCAATCTTGGCTATATTAATGGGGCCAAGAGCATAATGCGGGTTTCCGGAAGGGTGCACATCTCCCTGGGCACGCGACACATTTCCCGGCACGTCTATAAGCTTAATGTAGATTGAGAGATCGAGAAAGCCCGTGGAGCCGGGTTGTACCTTTGCGTTTCGCGCTTCCCTGATCACAGGCGGCATCCAGCCTATCTCCAGCTCTGCTCCATTCAATATAAGCAGATCCGCTCTTCGTACTTTTGCAATAAGAGAAGGTTTGGGCGTTACAAAGTGAGGATCCCAATTACCAGATGCAAGGGCATGCACACTCAAACTATCCCCTCCAATTCTTGAGGTGATATCAGCAATATAAGGATAGGTGGTAATAACTTTCAGCTTTGCATAAAGCGGTGAAGTCACTATTAGCAATAGAAGTATAATTGTTTTTTTCATTGAAAATCTCCCTTGTGCTAGAATGAATGGGCGCCGTGTGCGCCAATTGACATGTTGAACTGAAGAATAACCTCATTGATATGCTTGTTCTTTTCATCCAGATATTTGGTTCTGTCGTGGTTATATTGAAGCCTTATCCGTGAAAATTCTGTGGGATTATACTCTATCATAGCCGAATATTTGCAGAGTTTGTCGGGTAAATCAGTTTTAACATAATTGATCTTATTCTCATTGAGATGAAGCATTTCATAACGCGATCCGATTCTCCAGAGCAGGAAGGGTTTGATTATCAATTGTGCATAGAAACCCGATTGTTCCTTTTCAATTTCTGAAGTCGATGTATCGGTCGTGTTTGCTTCATATAATTCGCCTTTAATTTTTCGATAGAGATATTCCCCCTGAAGAGAGAGATATCTGTAGGAATCAATAAGATATTTTATAGTGACATCTCCTCCAATTAGATTTGTATCTCCATAAAGAGCATGCCCGCTATCATCTCCAAGATCGTGATTTATTCTTGCTTTTCCATGCGCACCGGAGATGCCAACCAATAGGGTCAGTTCTTTAATATCCATTGATGTTTTAATAAATTCGGTATACAGATTCGGTCTTTTGCTTGTTTCAATTTCTATTGCGTTATTGCTGAATCCATCGTATCCGAAGCTCTTTTCATTCTCTCCCTGTAGATATTCTGCGCCGATCAAAAGATAGAGATCAATAGGCGCTATCCAGCTTGCCTGCGCGCCCTTTTCAAGTATTCCATGATCACCAGTAAAAGCTGCATATACTACAGGTTGATCCGCAAAGTCCCAGTAGTGCGCATGCTGACCATTGAGCCTGCCAAAGCCGCTTAAGAATTTGCCAATTTTTAACTGAAAACCTGCTGGCAAAGATGTAGTATTTATAAAACCCTCCTCAATCTCAAAGCTTTCTGTAGAGAGATGGAAGGTAGCGAAGAGTTCGAAATAGGGATCCACAGCGGAATATAGCGCTAGTTCGCCATAATTAAGATTAAAGCCTCTATGGGCATGCATGGGAGCGTGAGAATGTTCATGTTCATCGCCATTGTCGTGGGCATGTGTAAATTCTGGTATTGCCAACAAATCGAATTTTTCGTCCTTCCTGTCTCTGTATACTATCGAAGAATCCAGAATAAACGAAATATCTGGGACAAACTTTGCCTGAGAAAAGGATGACGATAACGAACTCTTATTATTAGGTTCGCCTTGTGCGAAAATATTCTGCGGTAAAATATTCATAGCGAATAAAAATATTATTATTGTCAGTATATATTTCATAGTATCTCCTTTGTAATCATAATGATTATTATACAATCACTTACATCGGTAGGAGGATATAAAGTGGTATATGGATATATGTTTTTTTAGGAATTAAACAGATCACTCAGGAGGAGCATTAGGATAGTATGGATAATGTGTGATTGTAGATGGTATAGTTTTGACTTCAGAGGATAATTTCTCGCTCTTGCTTATAATACTATGAGAGAAGTAATTGAAAAAATTTATTACCTTAAACTGATTTGATAGCAAGATGAGACAGATCGGGCAGTCTTCTTGATCAACGCTGTTATGGTGATGATGAATGGATAGGAGTTCTGTTGATAATAATAGAGAAAAAAGGATAAAGATTCTCAGTATAGGTTTAATAAGGGTTTTCATGAATACTAATTTTCCCTAAGATAATATTATTTTATTGATTCTTATCGATTAGTATTTTTACAGTATTTTCCAAAAGAAAGCAGTGGCTCTTCCACTATTCTTTCTTGGGGAACTTCCTTTATAAGTCAATAAAAATATGCTTGTAAAATGCAATATTCTATATTGTTTGTTTAACATGAATACTCCTTACAAGTAGAGTAAAAAGGAAATAACATGAGAAAGGTCACACCCATCATCTTTATTTGCGTGCTTTTGATATGCTCATATCCCGGAAAACTTTTAGGTATAAATAGCCATTATCATGATGAGAGGATATATACAAGGGCAGAGATAATTAAGATAGATAAAATACCAATTGAAGACACAATGATTGAGACCAGGATTCATCTGAGGATAATGGATGGAGTATATAAAGGAGAAACCAAAACAGCAATATTTAAGGGAGAGAACGATCTTCCCAAGGGTATGCATTATCAAAAAGGGAATATTCTATTTATTGGCATATCCGCCAAATCCCATGACAGCGAAGTGGAATATATCTCTTTATATGATCTTGACAATACTGCAGGGATTATAATAATGTCCATATTTCTTGCTTTAACAATCTTAATCATTGGAAGACTTAAAGGATTTTTTTCGTTAATAGCTCTCATCGTTACGGTTCTTCTTATATTTTATATTTTTATCCCCCTAACCCTGAAGGGTTATCCTTCACTCATTGTGGCAGTGATAATTTCCGTAATATCAATCACCATAACCCTGCCAATAATAGCAGGAATAAGACTAAAGACTTTGGCAGCAATTATAGGCGCTTCATCAGGCATTGTTATTAGCACTGCGCTTGCTCTATTATTTGGCTGGATTATGCATCTATCCGGAATCGTATCAAATGAGATGCTTACTGTTTTTTACGCCTCAGACATTGAGATTGATCTACGCAGCATTGCCCTTTCCAGTATGATAATAGCGGCTCTTGGTGCTATTATGGATGTATGCATATCAATATCATCCTCCACTGCTGAGATATTTAATGCTAATCCGGAAATCTCTGAAAAGGAGGCATTCAGGTCAGTCTTGACCATCGGCACTGATATACTTGGCTCAATGGTTAACACGCTGATACTAGCCTACGTTGGAAGCTCTCTTTCCCTTATTCTACTGATATCAATGAGACTTGAACCGGGAATGCCTCTCTGGATGATATTTAACTATAATCCAGTTTTGAGCGAGTTGGTAAAATCAGCAGTAGGCAGCATTGGCATGTTTTTATGTGTTCCAATAACAGCCTTAATATCTGTAAGGTTATATAAAAAAGGAGAGGTGAATAAATATAGCCCATGAATAGTATAAATCCTGTTGATGAGAATAACATCATTCTGGACAGCATAGCTGACGGTGTCTTTACTGTTAACCTGGATTTCAGGATTACATGGATGAATAGGGCAGCGGAAAAGATTTTAGGTGTAAGAAGGGAAGAGACGATAGGCAGATTATGCTATGATGTGTTTCACGCGAACATCTGCGAGCATTCATGCGTTCTCAAGGAGACCATGGATACCGGACAGGAAATAGTCAATAAGACTATATATATAGTGAATTCGGAAGGAGAGCGTATTTCAATTAGCATAAGCACTGCGATCCTTAAGGATGAGATGGGAAATATTACAGGCGGTGTTGAGACGTTTAGGGATATAACGGATTTAGAAGAGCTACGAAAATCGATTGAATCATCCTATTCCTTTGAGGATATAATTAGCAAAAGCAGGAAGATGCAGGAGGTATTTAACATTCTTCCTGACATTGCTGAAAGCGACAGTTCAGTGCTGATAGAGGGCCCAAGCGGTTCTGGCAAGGAACTGGTCGCCAGGGCTATCCATAATCTCAGCAGACGTAAAGACAATCCGCTAATAATCGTAAACAGCGGCGCTCTTCCGGATAACCTGCTTGAATCCGAGTTATTTGGATATAAGGCTGGGGCATTTACTGACGCCAAGAAGGATAAACCAGGCAGAATCGCTATGGCAGAGGGAGGCACCATCTTCTTTGACGAGATAGGAGAGATATCACCCGCTATTCAGGTAAAATTGTTGCGGTTCCTTCAGGAAAAGCAATATGAACCTTTAGGTGGAGTAAAAACCATAAAGGCAGATGTGAGGATAATTGCAGCGACAAATAAGTTGCTGATAAATGAGGTTAAGGAAAAGAGATTCAGGGATGATCTCTTTTACAGGCTGAATGTAATAATGATTACACTGCCAGCATTACTTGAAAGAAGGGAGGATATTCCATTACTCATCAAGCACTTTATAAATAGGTTTAATAGGATAAACGAGAAAAATATTGAGGGTGTATCCGATAATGTAATGAATATCCTGATGCAATATGATTTTCCTGGGAACATTAGGGAGCTTGAGAATATTATTGAGCACGCCTTTGTGTTGTGCAAGGAGAGTTATATTCAAGCGTGGCACCTCCCTGTACAGATGAGAGGGAATGAATCTTCCACGAATTCAAGCATGACCCTGGAAGAGCTTGAAAGGATACATATTATCAGAAACCTTGAAAAAAATTCAGGCAACAGGTCTAAAACAGCCTCTGATTTGGACATAAATCAATCAACCCTATGGAGAAAGTTAAAAAAATACAATATTACTGACCTGTAATCCGATATTGGATGGTGTTGAGGATTTTATTTGTAATAGTTACAGGACTCTATTCCTTCCATGTTCTTTTGCCTTATATAACCTTTCATCCGCTTTCTGTATACAATCATTTAGGGACATTTTAGTATCATATATACTTACGCCAAAACTCATCGTTACTTTTGTGTTATGTCTATTTATATAAAAGTCCAATGATTCAACCTCCCTTCGAACTTTTTCTGCTACATATTTACCATCCTCCAAATCGGTTTCTGGTAAAATAAAGAAAAACTCCTCCCCTCCCCATCGGCTTATGATGTCCTGATTTCGCAAGGTTTTATTGAATAACTCGGATACTTTCATCAAAACTTGATCCCCATAAGCATGGCCATAAGAATCATTTATCTTTTTAAAATTATCGATGTCTCCCATAATGATGCAGAATTTTCTATTATTTCGCTGACATCTGACAGCCTCATATTTTATCTTGTCGATTACATCCCGCCTGTTAGATAAACCAGTTAATGGGTCAGTCCTTGACGCTATTTCTAATTGTTTATTCTTTTCTTCAAGTTCTTTTCTATGCCTATAGAGGTCAAGAAACACACGAACCTTGCCCAACAATATTTCAGGAATGATTGGCTTTGTGATAAAATCAACGGCTCCAGTTTCAATCCCCTTAATTTGATAATAGTCGTTCTTATATATAGCAGAGACAAAGATAATGGGTAAGAGCTTTGATTTATCATCCTGGCGCAGAAGTTCTACAGTTTCATACCCATCCATTTCTGGCATCTGGACATCAATCAATGCAAGGGTGAATTCATATTCTAATGTCTTTGCAAGAGCCTCATTTCCTGAAGATGCGCGGATAAATTCTAGATCAAGATCAGCTAGTAGTCTCTCCAGAGCAATCAGGTTTTCAACCTTATCATCAACAATTAGTATTTTGAATTTATTTACCATTGTCTGTATTGGCCAATATCTATAAGGCGAAATGACGGTATAATCTTTTGCAATAACCAATAGCCTAATGCCATTGACTACTTATACAACCACACCCTCATAAGTGAGAGCAGCTTCTCAATCTCAATCGGCTTTGCTATGTAGTCATTAGCTCCAGCTTCAATGCATTTGTTTCGGTCTTCCTTCATTGCCTTTGCTGTTAATGCAAGGATTGGCAGATTCCGGAACTCCTCATATGCACGAATGCGCTCCATGGCTTCATATCCATCCATTTCAGGCATCATTATATCCATTAATACTAGGTCAATATCGGGATCATTCTCCAGCGATTTAAGAGCCTTTTCTCCATTTGCGGCTTTATTAACCTTCATTCCCCTTTCCTCCAGGATTTTGGAAATGGCAAAGACATTACGCATATCATCATCCACCAAAAGTATTTTCTTATCATTAAAAATAACATCTTTATCTTGCAGCATAGATATCATCCTCTTTTTACACTCAGGCATATCATTTATCACCCTATTCAGGAAGAGAGATATCTCGTCGAGCAATCGCTCCTCCGATCTTGCCCCTTTTACAATGATTGATGAGGCATACTTTTGCAGTTCATATTCTTCTTCCTGTGTGAGATCTTTTCCTGTGTATATAATAACAGGAGGATTTGATATATCATCATTCCTTTCCATCTCTCTAAGTACATCAATACCATACATATCTGGAAGTCCCAGATCCAGGATCATGCAGTCATAGGTTTTTGATTTCAGTTTCTTCAGTGCTTCTTTGCCTGATTTTGCTGTATCCGTATTTATATCCCCGTTACCCAGGAGCTTTGCTATGATTTTCAAAAGTTTTTTATCATCTTCAACAATTAGGATATCCTTGATCTTTTTAGAAATTATTCCTTCGATTTTACCGAAAGCCTTATCAAGATGTTCTCTCGTCACTGGTTTGGTTAGATATCCCACAGCCCCTTTTTGGTAAGCATCAATTGTCTCTTCATTAACAGACATAATATGAACCGGAATATGGCGGGTTTTCAGATTATCTTTCAACTCTTCAAGCACTCTCCAGCCGTCAATGCCCGGAAGCCTGATATCCAGAATGATAGCATCAGGTTTATACTTCTCAGCAAGCTCCAATCCGCTTTCGCCGTCATAGGCGTGCAGGAATTTAAAATTTTTTTCATGACAGAGATTGTAGAGAATTTTTACAAAATTCATATCATCTTCAATGGTCAGAATAATCCTGTCCTCCCTATCGAGGTTATCTCGGTCGTCTTCAATGATTGGTGTGGCTTTTGGGGATTCCATATCTCCCAGTATGACATCTTGTGTATCCGAGTCTTTTGGTTCTCTCCGATCCATTGGCCTTTCACTTCGTTCAAGCCTTTCGGGAATATAGAGTGTAAATGTTGAGCCTTCTCCATACTTGCTCTTTAACTGGATTTCGCCGCCCAGAAGCTTTGCCAGCTCTCGGGAGATGGATAAACCCAGACCAGTTCCGCCATATTCTCGTGAAGTGCTGCCATCAACCTGCTGAAATGCTTCAAATATCTCGAATTGCTTATTCTCAGGAATGCCAATGCCAGTATCAGTTATAGAAACTGCGATCGATTGGGCTGGATATAGTCTGCTGCGTGAGAGATCCGTGTCAGGATCAGGCTTACTAATTCTGAATGTAATGCACCCCTTATGGGTAAATTTAACAGCATTTGACATCAGGTTCTTGATTATCTGTTCCAGCTTTTGATTATCTGTTATTATTGTTTCTGGGAGATCCTTTGCTATGTCTATTTCCAATTTTAATCCCTTGTCTTCTAAAACATGCCTGAAAATATAGTTTACGCTTTCTACAATTTCAGCTGGTGTGACTGACTCGATATTTAGGGTGATTTTACCTGATTCTATCTTGGAGAGATCAAGGATCTCATTTATTAGTATAAGTAGATCATTGCCGCTCTTGTGTATGATCGCTGCGGATTGAACCTGATCGTTGGAGAGGTTGCCCTTTTTGTTATTAACCATATCCTGAGCTAAAATAAGAAGGCTATTTAGAGGTGTTCGTAATTCATGCGACATGTTCGCAAGGAATTCAGATTTATACCTGCTTGTTATTTCCAGCTCATTTGCTTTCTTTTCAAGGTCTTTACGTGTATTTTCAAGATCAATATTACTCTGAGAGATCTTGACCTTCTGTTTTTCAAGAGAGTGGGTCTTTTCTTCAAGCTCTTCATTGGTGGATCTTAATTCTTCAGACTGTGCCTTAAGTTCCTCTTCTGATGCTCGCAGCTTCTGAGTCTGTTCTTCCAATTCTTCATTTGTTGTCTGGAGTTCTTCCTGCTGTAATTGCAGCTTCTCAGCCTGCATCTGTGTTTGATGGAGTAGTGATAGCTGTTTGGAGCGAACTTGAGCTGAATCAATGGCTATCGCTATATTTTCCTCTGCTTGTTTAACGAATTCAAACTGTATCTCTTTTAACTCATCCAGTGTCCCCAGTTCAATAACTCCCTTAACAATATCATTATATATAACCGGCGTTATAAAGATATTCTGAGGTACGGCTTCTCCAAGACCTGAGTTTATTTTAATATAATCGCTAGGGACATTTGTGAGTAGGATATCCTTTTTATCTATAGCGGCCTGTCCAATAAGCCCCTCTCCTGGTCTAAAATAGCTCGGAATATTCTCCTCGTCTCTAAGAGCATAGCTTCCACCTAATCTCAAGACCCCATCTTCATCAGCAAGATATATCAAACCTAATGGAAGATCTAAGTATTCTGCAATACAGGAGATTATATTCCGCGCTAGTGTGTCTATATCCTGATTCCCTCTCATACTATTGCTCATCTTCGAGAATCCAGTCTTGGTCCAGTTCTGTTTTTCTATCTCTCTAGTCCTTTGCTGAAGTTCTTTCTCAGCCCGCTTTCGCTCAGAAATGTCAGAAAGAAAAACAACATCCGCAGCCCTTCCCTCATATTCTGACAACACTGCATTAACCTGTACTGGTAGCTCGATGCCACCTTTTCCTAAGATGGTTAACTCATAAATATCTGGCACCTCTTCACCTGTCATCCTTCTTCTGTATCGATTTTTCATCTCTGGCAAATCATCCGGTCTTATTATCATCTCAAAGCTCATACCAGTAAGCTCATCCTTACTATATTTAGTGAAACTCGACATTTTAGAATTTACATATTTGAATACGCCATCCTGAACTATAAAGATACACACGCTTGCCCCTTCTATCAGGTTTGAATATTTTTTCTCAGATGCCTTTAAATCTTCCTCAACCCTCTTTCGCTCTGTGATATCAGTTATACTCTCCACAATCCCAATAAGACTGCCGTCAGGTTCAAAAAAGGGATTTGCAGAAATATTGAGATATCGTTTTTTGCTATTATCTATTTCTATTTCTTTATTAGTATCCTTCTTATTATCCTGAATTTTTTTCATCATGCATTCAGCAGTACGGCAGAGATGGCTTTGAATGACGTCATAGCATTTTTTGTGAGATACATCCTCTTTCTCTACACCAAATAGTGTACAGAAGTTATCATTTGTGCGAACTATATTATACTTGTTATCAATAGCGCATAACGGTGAGGCAGAGTTGAATATTTGGTCAAGTTCAGTTTGTGTTCTGGCGAGGGTGTGTTCAGCTTCTTCCAGCTTCCTTGATTCTATCCTTAATTTTTTCATCTCATCCAGGGACTCAATAACTATCCCAAGCACAGGCGTTGTATAGCTCAGGATATTTGCCCAATGGGCAGTATCAAAGAATACATCGAAGAGCTGTTTAGAAAATGACATGTATACCTGTCCACCGATATTAAGCAGTATGCAGGCAGTGAGCATTCCAGAAAAAATATCCCTGTGGAACAGGAATCTCTTTAAGATAAGGAAGAAAGCCGCAGTGAAGAGAATGGAGGATATAAAATCAACAGGCCTGGATATGATATTTTCAGGATATATAAAATCGGGCAGAGGTAGAACAAACGCAAGCGCTGTTGCGCCTCCGCCCATCATAATAGCGATTATTGAAATGTTTAAGGCCTCTCCTCTTATATTCTCTACTTTTTTCAGTCTATCTTCCAGGAGTGCAGCAGCAATAATACTAATTGCCAGCACTGATCTGCCTGCAACATAGGTGCCGGGGATGAACTTTTTGATATTAGTTGCCCAGTCTATTCCTGTGTCCTCAAAGAGATGTTGGAATCCGAATATGCCGTGGATAAGGTCTTCGCTTCCGCATATAAGGAAGCCCAGGCCGATTATGAGGAAGTATCTGTTTTCAAATCCGAAGAAATAGATGAGGCATGCAATGGCAGCGATTATAGCAATAATGGAACTGGATATTTCAATGCATGCATGAAAATCGCTGGAACTAATCCAGTCTGAAGAGAAGATATGTGGTCCTATTGCAATGAAGAGTAGAATAATAATGATATAGCATATAGTAAATCTAATTATTATCTTTCTCGAATTATCTCTTCCCCTTGTTAAGGATGTTATAGCATCTTCCATGCCTCAACTCCTTTAAGTTTAAGCTTAAAGTGCATCCGTCCTTGTCATGAGAGAGTATTTCCCACTTCTCCCCTGTCAAGGAGAGCTAGCGGGGTGCTTCATCCTGACACCCTCTTTGATTATAATTGCCAGTAATGACATTAATAGATTCACTACACCGAGTTTACTCACACCATGAAATTCGTTAGGATTATTCTTGAAGTAAGTGATTAAACAGAGTTAATAATATCAATACATATATCCACTACTTCAGAATCATAGAGTATCCCCTTTTTACAGGTAATTTCTTTCTTTGCAGCCTCAATACCCAGCGCTGGCCTATATGGCCTATGTGATGACATGGCATCAACGACATCTGCTACGCATATTATTTTCGATTCTAACCGAATATCATTACCAGAAAGCCCATTGGGATAGCCCGAGCCATCGACTTTTTCATGATGCTGATAGATTATTTCTGCAATAGGATACGGGAATTCTATAGTCTTTAAAATTTCATAACCGATTACCGGATGTGTTTTTATAATATTAAACTCATCATTGTTGATCTTACCTGGTTTACTCAAAATATCTGCAGGAACATGAACTTTCCCAAGGTCATGAATTGAAGCAGCCATTCTAACACAATCGATTTGATCATTAGAAAGGCCCAACTTAGCTGCAATAGCTCCGGAAAGCTCTGCAACCTTATTTTGATGTCCTGCTGTATAAGGGTCCTTGGTCTCCACAACTAATGACATTGCATTCATTACCCCATTCATAGTACTTTGCAGTATTTCGAAGCTCTTCTGTAGCCTCTTTTCTGCCGATTTTCTTCTTTTAATCTCCTTCTCAAGTTTTTTTCTCTGTTTATCTAGGCTAAGAAATATATTGACCTTTCCTATGAGTATTTCAGGAATTATAGGTTTTACAATAAAATCAATCGCACCTTTCTCAATACCCTTGATAAGGCTGTGTTTATCGGAATAAATGGCAGTGACAAAGATGACTGGCAATAATTCAGTTTTTTTATTTTGACGAATAAGCTCTAAGGTTTCATATCCATCCATATCCGGCATTTGAATATCTAAAAGTGCTAGGGCAAACTCGTGTTCAAGAATTTTAATTAGCGCTTCATTCCCAGAGATCGCTCTAATCAAATTTACGTGTAAATCACACAATACACTCTCAAGAGCAATGAGGTTTTCGACCTTATCATCAACAATCAGTATGTTTGGTTTGTTATTCATAGTCTTCTAATTAAAGTTTACTCATTCTGTATATGCCATTAAGGGCAGATCCATAAATTGTTCCTGCACTTGGATTCAAATACATCTAATGGCTCTATAATCATCCATAACTGGCATCATTATATTTATTCGATCAGATACTCTTACAACTTCATCTCATGAATTCTTTTCTATTATATGAAAATTACATAACTCACCTCCTTTCTGATTTGCATTATCTATACAATTGTTGTGGGGAATACAGAGCATCCAGTTCAGTGTCTGGATATGCCTTATATTTTCGATCATCGACTTAACGAAAGTTGTTAATTTTTTCGCAATAATATTGTTTGAGTTATTGTAGAAAACTTGGATTGGTTCACCTAATAATAGGTAACTTTCTTTATCAATTGTACGGATCGGTTTTTTTGTGAGAGTATAAAAGGTGGTTTTAATCTTTTCAATATTCAGAAATCGATTAATGAGGAACAAAATGAAGAGAGGTCTAATCCTGCTAGCGAACATAAAAGTGGGGTGTAATAAACAGCCCCACTCTATAAGGATGTTGACCTCCATGTCTTTTCCCATTGTCCTTTCTCCGAATTTTTATATTTCTATATCATTTATTATATATAATGCTCCTCTTAACCTTTGTAGCTTCGTTAGTGTTTGTTTGAACAGTTTATGAGTGATATACACGAACGAAGAAAATAAGAAATACAATTATTGGATCTGTATTTTTATAAATCCAATTTCACAATATTTATAATATCACAACAAATCGAGATTATCAATTTTTTTTTCTTGTCATCAATACATCTTCAGTAAAAATAAAATCCATCTTCAATATCTTCTACCTTTTTTTCTGATAAATTTTTTCCTTAGTAGCAATTATATTAAAATTATCATTCACATTAATAAAGTCTAAACTCTCCTTATCTCCAATGCATAGAAATCCATTAAAGATCAAACTATCATAAAAGAGTTTAAATACACGGTTCTGTAGATCCTTATTAAAATAGATCATCACATTTCGACAAATGATAAAATGCATTTCCCCGAATGCAGAATCAGTAACAAGGTTGTGGTTTGCAAATGTTATTCTCTTTTTCAATCTCCTGTTCATGATCACTGTATCATATTCGGAGTGATAATAATCTGATAATGAAATCTTGCCCCCTGATCTCTGATAATTCGTGGTATATTGTTTAATTTGATCGATAGAGTATATACCTTCTTTAGCTCTCCCTAAAGCAGTGTCATTAAAGTCTGTTGCGTATATCAGTGAACGGTCATATATACCTTCCTCTATAAGCAGGATAGCCATTGAGTAGACCTCCTCCCCTGTGGCACAACCTGCATGCCATATTTTTATTATTGGGAAGGTCTTAAGATATGGCAAAACCTTTTCTCTGATTGCTTTATAGACAAAAGGGTCCCTAAACATCTCTGTCACAGTAATTGAAATATAGAAGATCATGGATTCTAAGAGAGTTTTATCATAAAGCAATCTGGATAATAAATCTGAAATATTAGTACATTCCGTTTTGCTAATAAAACTTTTTATTCGCCTCTTGAGTGATGTGCGATTATAATTGCGAAAATCATACCCGTAACGCTTATAGATACCATCCAATAGTAGCTGAATCTCAATATTTTCAATTTCTGTTTTGTTCATAATTAGTTATGTTGCTAAACTAAATAATATATCCTGATAATAAACATTTTATCAGAAGAGAGAACAAGTCAAGATGTTAATTAGTGAAAATTGAGTAGTATTTGAAAAGGATTTAAATGAATCCCTATATGAGGAGGAAGACTGGATAAATTGTAAGGTCAATTTTGAATTAGAACTTCAGTGTTATAAAATAATCATCTAGTGTTTCAGCCCTTCTTATCATCTCCACTTCGCCATTCTGCTTTAATAGCAATTCAGAGGAGCGCAATTTTCCATTATAATTGAAGCCCATTGCATGCCCATGAGCCCCTGTGTCGTGAATAACCACAATATCCCCTGTTTCAAGTTTTGGGAGCTTTCTATCTATTGCAAATTTATCATTGTTTTCGCATAAGGATCCTGTAACATCATAAGTCACATCTAAAGGAAGCTCTTCCTTACCAAGCACTGTGATGTGATGATATTCTCCATAGATGGCCGGTCTCATCAGATTGGACATGCAGGCGTCAATGCCAGCGTAATTTTTATATGTTCTCTTAAGATGCAGCACCCTTGAGACCAAAAAGCCATAGGGCCCGGTCATTACTCTGCCACATTCCATAAATAATTTTAATGGATGTAGATCATTCTTTTTAATGATCTCATTATAGTGTTGTTCAATTCCCTTTGATATCTCATAATAGTTCAAGGCATCTTCATCCGGTTCGTAGGGTATGCCAAATCCGCCGCCTATATTCACAAATTCAATCTTTATGCCAGTGTATTCTAGTATTTCAACAGCCAGTTCAAAGAGCATTCTCGCAGTTGCAATAAGATAATCGGGATTGAGTTCATTGGATACTATCATGGTATGAAGCCCGAATCTTTTCACTCCTCTGCCTTTAGCAATATTGTGACCCTCAAAAATTTGTTCTTTGGTTACGCCGTATTTTGAATCCTCAGGCAGGCCAATTATGTTATTCCCTGTTCTTAAGGGGCCGGGATTGTAACGAAAGCAGATGAGTTCTGGCAGACCAGCGTGCTTTTCTAAGAAGGATAGGTGATTGATATCATCAAGGTTTATTATTGCCCCAATCTTTAAGGCCTTTTGATATTCTATTGCCGGGGTATTGTTGGAGGAAAACATGATATTCTCTTCTGTGATTCCAACCCTCTCAGCCATTATAAGCTCTGGAAGCGAACTGCAGTCAGCTCCGAATCCCTCATCCTTCATAATCTTTAGTATATGCGGATTAGGGGTTGCCTTAACCGCAAAATATTCCTTAAATCCATCAGCCCATGAAAAAGCAGATTTTAATTTTTTCGCATTATCCCGGATGCCCTTTTCATAATATATGTGAAACGGGGTTGGAAATTCCCTAATGATATCTTCAATCTGAGATTTTGTAAATGGTAATGGCTTTGTAGTCATTCTATCTCCTTAACATTAAAAGACTGCATTATTCATAAAAGAAATACCAGCGGCAGTGGCTCCCTTGCCTTTAGCCATTCCTTCGGGATGCCATTTAAACGATCAGATAATGAAACAATGCCGCCAGCCATTGCGCAGGTAGTGTCCCGATCACCGAGTCCTCTAACGGTATCCCAGAATGCATCAACGAAGTTGTATAGATTCTTTGATGCACACCATAAGACAAATGGAACAGTATCCTGAGAGGAAACCCTTTGCCCAGATCCTAATATATTTGCAACAGCGCTCGATGATTTTTCATCCAATAACTCAATTGCTTTTATGATGCCTTCACCCGTCTTACTCTTGGGCACATGCTCTATAACAGCCTCTAAATACTCTTTTGCAGAAAGTTCATAGACCTTTCCCTCTCCAGCCCTCCAAGCGATCGCAGCGCCAATAGCAATGGCTATTGCTCCTGCTGTTGCTTCAGGATGGGCGTGAGTGGGCCTTGCTGATAGTATGGCATTATCCCTAACGGTATTCAGATTCTCCGCAAAATAGGCGCCTAGCGGCGCTATGCGCATTGCTGATCCATTGCCATAAGATCCGCTTCCACCGAAAAGCTTTCTAGACTCGATCCTCCAGTCTTTGCCTTCCCTGTAGGATTGGAGCAGTCGATGAGCGCCGCTGCCATAGCCGCGCAATGGATTGTATCGTGAAGCAAAGAGGTCTGCTAAGGTATCCGGATCAATTCCGTCACATCTATGCAATACCTCTACAATAGAAATTGCCATCTCCGTATCATCAGTATATCTCCATGGGGATTCAGGGAGTTCTTTAGCCTCAATCATGCTCAGGGCGGTCTGAGTGGATACAAAAAAGCATTCACCTAAAGAATCCCCCACAGATAGGCCATTCAATGATAGTAATGCCCTCTCAATTGGCTTCATAAATCCCTTCTAACTTGATCCAAGTAACAGATGGGTACATCAATAAAGATGTATCTTCTCATTAAGTAATGATATTATTAATTTCCTGTTATCTGAATTGGAATCATATCGGTTAATTAGTCAAGTTAGATTTTACCTAATTATTGAAGGTGCATTGTAACAAGTTTGTATTTATCAGTGTCTCTATCATTTACATAAAAAGGCATCCCAGGATTCGCAAAAAGGTATCATAATAACTTTTTCCCATCCTTTTAATTTTCAATTGACTTAAATCCAATTAAATCCTAATCTTCTCATTTATCCAATTGTAGATATCAGAAGAATGTCATTCAACCAATAAATCATATACCTTCGGTAGTGAATTGAATTAGATTTTGTATTTATGATTATTCATTCAAAGGAGAATGTAGGAACAGAATGAGAATGACAGCATGGGGCAACTACCCCAAGATAGAGTCTGAGGTAATCCATTTACGCTCGGTACAACAGGCGCAAAAGGAGATTGAAACAAATGACAGTATCATCTCTATGGGGATGGCCAGAAGCTATGGCGATTCAGCCCTGAGTCAGAATATCATTATCACCCGAAGGTTTAATTATATCCTGGATTTTGATGGGGAGCAGGGCATAGTCACATGTGAATCAGGGGTAACGCTCAAGGATCTATTAAATACCTTTGTGCCTAAGGGATGGTTTTTACCCGTTACACCTGGCACAAAGTATATCACTGTGGGCGGCGCCATCGCATCGGATGTACACGGCAAAAATCACCATAGGGAGGGAACATTCTGCGATCACCTCTTGTTACTGGAACTGCTCCTGCCCTCAGGTGATATAATCATTTGTTCGCCCACGATTAATTCAAAAATTTTCAGAGCGACATGCGGCGGCAATGGATTAACCGGGATTATTCTTAGAGCCACATTCCAAATGAAGCGTATTGAAACCGCCTATATTAGACAACGCACCATTAAGGCCAAGAATCTTGGTCAGATGGTGGAGTTGCTGGAGATGAATGAGAATTATACCTACACAGTGGCATGGATTGATTGCATGGCCAAAAGAAACAGCCTTGGAAGAGGGGTTCTCTTTCTCGGTGAACATGCGGAAAAGGTCGATTTGGCCAGCGAAAAATTGAATGGGAATCCGTATATAATAAAGGATCACAAAAAGCTGAATGTCCCAATATTCTTTCCGAATTTCGTTTTAAATAAAATGTCTATTGAGAGCTTCAATTCTCTTTATTACTTTAAGTTTCCTAAGGATGTTCACGACTGCATCGTTGATTATGATACCTTCTTTTATCCGCTGGATTCCATCTATAATTGGAATCGAATATATGGCAAAAGGGGATTTACCCAATATCAACTGGTAATTCCGAAGAGTTCAGGCATAAAGGGGGTTCAGAGAATAATAAAAAGGGTAAGCGACAAAAAGATGGGATCCTTCTTAGCGGTGTTAAAGATATTTGGCAAGGCCAATGGAAACCTGCTCTCTTTTCCACGAGAGGGCTACACATTAACACTCGATTTTCCAATAAACAGATCGCTTTTTTCCTTTCTTAATGATCTGGATGATGTGGTGCTCGAATATGGAGGGCGGCTCTATTTAACTAAGGATGTTAGAATGAGCGCAAGGATGTTCAGGATGGGTTATCCCAATTGGAAAAAATTTGTGGCAATTAGACAGGATATTGAAGCGGATAATAAATTTCATACATTACAATCCAGGAGGTTAGGGATATAATTATGGACTGGTTGCTTGTTTTAGGCGCAAAGTCGGATATTGCAAAAGCGGTTATTTACAAATTTGCTGAGAGTGGTTTCAACATTTATCTTGCATGCCGAAATCCCTCAGGGATGTATAATTTTACTAAGGACCTAGCGATTCGTTACGGCATTAAGGCGGAAACATTGGATTTCGACGCGCTTGATTTTAAATCTCATGAGAAATTTTACAGAAACATCGGAGAGAAGCCTTTGGGGGTTGTATGCGCCTTTGGTTATCTTGGTGATAATGAGGAAGCAAAAAGCGATTTTAATGAAGCCAGAAAAATAATGGAAACGAATTATATTGGATGTGTGTCTATTTTGAATATAATAGCGAATGATTTTGAAAAGCGTAAAAAGGGATTTATAATCGGGATTAGTTCTGTAGCTGGAGATCGTGGAAGGCAGAGTAATTATTACTATGGAAGCGCAAAGGCAGGCTTTACTGCGTATCTTTCAGGGCTTAGAAATCGCTTGCATAGATCAGGAATAAGCGTGCTTACAGTAAAGCCCGGATTTGTCAGAACCCAGATGACAGAGGGGATGGAGCTTCCCCCCCTCTTGACAGCACACCCTGAAAAAACTGCGCGTGACATTTACAAAAGCTGGAAAAAAGGAAAAATGACCCTCTATACAAAATGGTTCTGGAGACACATTATGTTGATCATAAAATACATTCCTGAGACTATCTTTAAGAGAATGTCTTTGTGAGTATTATTCCATTACAGCCTTTATCTAAAAAAGCGCCTTATTACTCCTAATAATTTTTTAGTGTGATATATAACCTTCTTTTTTGCTTTATCTGACTTAAGGCGCTTTTTCCCCAGAGAAAAATTGGCTTGCAGTATATTATCACCCAATCAAAATGGCGTATATAATAGAGGGTATGATTCGATCCTTTCATATCCTTAAAATACTATACTCTTCGTAAATGGATGGGGATTTCTCCCTGTAGAGAGTTGTACCTTAATAGGAGGACCGATGAGCAAGTGTAGCCATTATCCCTTTACAGCAGTTGTTGGACAGGAAGAGATGAAATTAGCCCTGATCATTAATGTGATTAACCCCTTGCTTAAGGGTGTTTTGGTTCAGGGAGAGAGGGGCACAGCAAAGAGCACGGCAGTAAGAGCATTGGCAGAGTTGTTGCCCGATATAGAAGTAGTGAAGGGGTGTCCATATAATTGCGATCCCGCTAGAACAGATGAGTTGTGCGCATTCTGTTCAGAAAAGCATTCAAAGGGTGAAAAACTTGTTTCTATTAACAGAGCGATGCAGGTTGTCAATCTACCGATTAATGCTACTGAGGATCGTGTGGCTGGTTCAATTGATCTTGAGAAGGCTGTTATGCAGGGCAAACAGCATTTCGCGCCTGGCATACTGGCAAAGGTGCATCGTGGAATACTATACATAGATGAGGTAAACCTATTAAGCGATCACATAATAGACCTGTTGCTGGATGTTGCCGCAATGGGAAGGAATATTGTTGAGAGGGAAGGGATTAGCTTTTCTCATTTGAGCCGGTTTATTCTCGTGGGCACGATGAATCCTGAGGAGGGGGACATTAGGCCCCAGCTTACCGACCGCTTTGACCTATCAGTGACCATTACCGGGATGAATGGTGTTGATGAGCGTGAGGCTATTGTTAACAGGAGGCTTGCCTTTGAGGCTGATGCCCATGCCTTTCATCGCCAATGGCAGTCTGAACAGGAGGCATTATCCGATAAAATAATCATTGCAATGAAAAATCTATCCACAGTCAAAATACCTCAGGAGATTATCCGGCTATCAGGACAGCTTGCAGAGGAGTTAAGGGTTGATGGGCATAGGACAGAGATTGCCTCAGTAAAGGCCGCGCAGGCAATCGCGTCCCATGCAGGGCGAGATACTGTAGAAGTGGATGATCTATTAAGCGCTGTAAAACTAACCTTTCCTCATAGGCTCAAAAAGCTGCCTTTTGATGAAGAGGTTCGTGCTGGTGAAGTTATTGATAAGGCTATTGTGCGCATAATGGATAGGGAAGGCGAGTCGGGTGAAAATCATCCTGTTGTAATAAAAAAAAAATCGCTGAAAATCGCAACATAGATGAATTAAAGGTACTCTCCCCTGAATCGCCATTCCATGTAGATATGGAAATTGAATGTGAAAGAGACGCTATTATCGCTAAGGGGCGCAGGCCAAGTGTTATCAGTCAAGGAATGTCAGGAGCCTATGTCTATAGCAGAGATGCAAGGGAGATTACAAGCAACATCGCTATAGATGCCACCCTCAGAAGGGCTGCCGCTCAAAATCATTACATAAGGGGCGCTAAAACGGCCCTGGCTGTTCAAAGGGATGACTTTCAGGAGAAGGTTAAATATAGAAAAGCCGGGGCTACAATCCTATTTGTGGTTGATGCGAGCGGTTCCATGCGATCGAGGCAGAGGATAAGCGAGGCAAAGGCCGCTGTCATTGGGCTTTTAATGGAGGCTTATAAACAGAGGGATAGGGTTGGTCTAATAACATTCCGGGGCATAGGTGCGGAGCTTATATTGTCCCCTACTAGCAGCGTAGTGATGGCGAGAAATCTTCTGAATGATATCCCTTGCGGTGGGAAGACGCCATTAGGTTCTGGCCTTTCCTTAGCATTGCAAACCCTTAAAATAGAGAGGGAGAGGGATAAGGATGCATTGCTTTTGATGGTAATGCTTTCAGATGGGAGGGCGAATCAGTCAATTCACAATGATCCGGTAAATGAGGCATTGAGCATAGCCAGGAAGATTGCACGTTCAAAGATTGAATCAGCCTTTCTGGATACAGACGAGGACTGGCATGAGCCAGGGATCGGTCGTAAGCTATGCAAGCATATGAATGGACAGTATTTTTCTCTTGGTCAGGTTAAATCAACTAGGATTATCAGGATCGTAAATGGGATCTGCCTTAATAAGAATAAATTTCGGTGATTGATAGGATCACATAAGCGAAGTACTTCTAAATAAAACAGTAGAGGTGCTATTGAGAATTCAGCGCTTTACTTTCATGAGACGCCTAATTATCATAAATATAGCTTGATTATTCCCTGGGTATGGATAGACATATAGACAAAACCTTTAGTAATGCGATTCTGTAAAGATGATAAGGGAGTATGACATAATTGTTGTTGGCGCTGGACATGCGGGTGTTGAAGCCGCGCTTGCCTCTGCTAAGATGGGATTCACAACGCTCATTATTACGGGCAATCTGGACACAGTATGTCAGATGAGCTGCAATCCAGCGATAGGGGGCCTTGCGAAGGGGCATCTCGCCAGGGAGGTGGATGCCCTTGGCGGGGAGATGGCCAGGAACATCGATGAGACAGGGATACACTTCAAGATGTTAAATCGAAGCAAGGGCGCAGCAGTATGGGCGCCAAGGGCGCAGGCGGATAAGAGGGAATATCAGATTCGGATGAAGATGATCCTGGAAAAGCAGATGAATCTTGTCATTATTCAGGATATTGTAGAGGGGATATTGGTGGATGGGGGTGTTGTCAAGGGGATCTTAACCAAGAGAGGCCAGGAGCATCACGCGAGGGCTGTAATTCTGTGTACAGGAACCTTCCTAAAGGGATTGATTCATATAGGCGATTATAGCGAGAGATGCGGGAGGCTTGGAGACTTCTCCTCAGAGGGGCTTGCTGATTCCCTGAGGGGGATCGGCTTTCCTGTTGGAAGGCTCAAGACAGGAACGCCCCCGAGGGTAGATGGGGGCACAATAGACTTTGCAAAATGTCAAATCCAGGAGCCCGACGAAGTACCCTCTCCATTTTCATATTCCACAAAAAGTATTGGACAGTCTCAAATCCCCTGCTGGATTACATACACATCTGAAATAACCCACGAAATTATCAGAAAAAATATCGATAGATCTCCCCTCTTTGCTGGAAAGATAAAGGGCGTAGGTCCGAGATACTGCCCCTCTATTGAGGATAAGGTAGTCAGGTTTTCAGATAAGCCCAGGCATCAATTATTTCTCGAGCCTGAGGGAAGGAAGACCAATGAGTATTATGTAAACGGATTTTCAAGCTCCCTTCCGGAGGATGTTCAGCTCGAAATGATTAGGACTGTTGCCGGACTTGAGAATGTGAAGGTGATGAGGCCGGCATATGCGGTGGAGTATGATTTTGTCCCGCCCACTGAACTCAAACCCTCTCTGGAGACAAAGAGAATAGAGGGGCTGTATCATGCAGGCCAGATCAACGGCACATCAGGATATGAGGAGGCGGCAGCGCAGGGGATCGTAGCCGGCATTAACGCCTGCAGAAAGCTCATGGACAAGGACCCGCTTATCCTAAAGCGTTCGGAGGGATACCTTGGGGTTTTGATTGATGATCTCGTTACCAAGGGAACCGAGGAGCCCTACAGGATGTTCACCTCAAGGGCGGAGCATAGGCTGCTATTGAGGCAGGATAATGCGGATCAGAGATTGATGAGATATGGATATGAGAATGGCCTTATTGACAAGGAGAGCTACACCCGGATGATCGAGAAGTACACCGCTGTGAGATTATATATTGAAGAGCTATCAAAGAGGACATTAGTGATTGACGAAAGGATGGAGAATATATTGCATAAAGCCGGGAATAGCTCCAAGTTAGGGGAGAGAGTCCGCCTTAAAGATATCCTTAAGCGCCCTCACGTAAGGGCAAAGGAGGTTCTTGAAACGCTCGATGAAGGGATTCGCGATGAGCTGTTGGCTATTGCAGAGTTGGAGATAAAGTACGAGGGATATATCAAAAAGGATTTGGAGAAGATAAGGAGAATGGAGAGGATGGAGACGAAGGCCATTCCTGGGCATATTGACTATATGGCCATTAGGGGTTTGAAGAATGAGGCGCGAGAGAAGCTGATGCGAATAAGACCGGCAACGATTGGTCAGGCGCTGCGGATATCAGGTGTTGATCCATCAGACGTTTCGATACTGATGGTTCACGTAGAATCCATTTCCAGGAGGGTTGATCCACGTGGAACAGGGAGTGATTGAGACATGGGCAGAGGGGAGAGGCTTGCGTCTCGACCCCTCTACAAAAGAGAGGCTCTATGGATATGTTGAATTGGTGCATGAGACGAATAAAAGGTTCAACATTACCGGAATAAGGGACAAGGGGGGCATCATGGAGACTCTTGTCATCGGAAGCCTCGATCCCTTTGTTGGCACAAGTGTTCTACGTGGAACAAGCTTCGTGGATATCGGCTCAGGGGCTGGCGTCCCGGGCGTGCCGATAAGCATACTTGTGGAGGGTTCTTCGGGGCTGCTCGTTGAGTCCAACCAAAAAAAGGCTGATTTCATCGCTTCTGTCGTTGCTGATCTTGGGCTTTCAAATCTCGAGGTGGTTTGCCAGAGGGTGGAGGGCGTGGCAAGGGATGAGGGGCGGAGGGAGGCCTTTGATTGGATCCTTTCGCGGGCATTCGGAAGCGCTTACATAGCCACTGAGGTGGCGGCCTCGCTTTTAAGGGTCAATGGCTGCTTTTATCTTTATTCAAAGGAAGGGGATAGGGCGCTTGATACGGAAACGCTGTCTCATGCTAAGGATCTCGGTCTTTCTCTTCTGCTGCCCGAAAAGGCAGGGCTCGTGGTTACATCTGGAATCTTGCTGCGGAAATTTAAGCCGACCCCCCAGGCTTTTCCAAGGAGATTCGCAACCATAAAGCGAGATTCAAGGAGGTTGAATGTCCGCAGCGATCATGCTTAGGGCGGCATTATCCTTGCTCTGGGTTGCTATAAATAGCAGCCCAGTGGATAGAATAAGGGCAAACAACATCCTTGTGGTTCCGGGCAAAGGGGCTGAGAGCATCCTCCTGGGGGACGGGGTTGATGAAGTTCTCTTCGTTAAGGGGCACCCCGACAGGGTGGTAGAGATTGGCGGCATCAAGGATCTTTTAAAGGATATCTTCCGTCTTGTGTCTGATATAAGAATATGCTACGACAGGATATACTATTTTGAAACCAAAGGCCTGATTGTCTTTATCGAAAAGGGGGTTGTTGTTGCCATAGCGGGATTGAACAATAATAGAGTCACCAATGATTCGGTTAGTCTCGCCAAGGGGGCTGATTATTTTTTATTCAGCTATGGCAATAAAGACTTGAATGTATTAGTGAATGGTGATAACAGGTTATATCTATACCCCAAACTCGGTATTGCTGTTGCGGATGACAAATGCGATGATATTGTTGATATGTATATAGTCTTTCCTGAACAGAGGGAAGCGGGAACAAGAAGAGAGAGATAGCTACTATGAATAAGATGGTTGGGGGAAAATCCTTGTTCAGGGAAAGCGATGCATGAGCTATCGATAATGAGCAGCATACTCGATATTGTTACCGATTACGCCAACAGGAATAACGCAAATAGGATTTTGAGCATAAACCTTGAGATAGGCGAGCTGTCGGATATCATTCCTCACTGGATGCAGCAATACTTTGACATAATCAGCAATGGCACAATAGCAGAGAATGCGAAGCTCGTTATTGACAAAATTCCGGCTTTCATCAGGTGTGTTGACTGCGGCGCTGAGTTTCGTCTTTCAGGGGATGATTGGCAATTTTTTTGCCCCAAATGCGAATCAACGGATGTTCAGATGTTATCCGGAAGGGAATTCACAGTCAAGAGCATTGAGGTTGAATAGAGGGGAGACGCGGTATACAATGATTAAGATTGCTATAATAACGGTTAGCGATAGGTCCTCAAGGGGAGAGAGAAGGGATTTGTCCGGGCCAGAGATCAGAAAATGGGCTGAGGGAAAGGGCTACATGATTGAAGCTGAATCGGTTGTGCCCGATGAGATTGAAGAGATCAGGAAGATAATGATAGAGTTTACAGATTTAAATATTGAGCTAATCCTTACCACTGGTGGAACAGGGTTTGCTCAGAGGGATGTTACACCAGAAGCCACGCTCGGTGTAATTGAAAGGGAGGCTCCCGGATTTGCTGAGACCATGCGTCAGAGATCTCTGACAATAACACCTCATGCCATGCTGTCGCGAGCTGTGGCAGGAATCAGAAAGCAAAGCCTCATAATTAATCTGCCGGGTAGCCCAAAGGCTGTAAGGGAAAACCTGCTGTTTATTGAGGAGGCCATCCCTCATGCAGTTGAGATATTAAAGGGGCATGTAGGCGACTGTCTCAATCATACTAATGGATAAAAAATGGTTGCCTTATGGACACTAAAGGGCTACAGAAAAATCGTTGATTAGTGATATTCTATTAAACAAGAGGATGTGGATGAAAGAGAGAGAAAGGTGTGTGGTTTTTCCCCATCAAGGTTGGCAAGAAGTGCTGGGATTCGCTTTTTGTGGATTGATTTCCATGATAAATAGAATAGCCGATAGATGGTTTATAGTGTTTATTGTCTGCTTTTTGTTATCATCCTGCGCTACTTTTGTTAATGAGAAAGAGGCGATGCATCTTAAGGAATATGAGATGGGGATATACACCCTAAAGGACACTATTGGGGAGGAGGATCGCGTCTTAAAAAAGGGAGAGAGGATCAGTCTATATATATTGGTTGGTGGTGATTCCATAAAGGTGTATGCATATCCCTCAAATGTAGATTTTTTAAAATCTAGCAGAACATTATTGCTATATCTGTTTGAGGATGACTTTGAGAACAAGGCCTTTAATATTGATTACTTCAACAAGAGGCTTTGGGAAATACTAGAACAGAAGGAAGCGAAGGGAAAATAAGGGATCAGGAATAATCTTGAGTTTATATTATATAAACTGGAACAAATAGCATTATTTATTATTTTTACATATCGATGATGTATCTTTATCAAATGAGGTTACAATTATGTTTAGCGGAGTATTCACAGCCTTAATTACGCCCTTCAGGGATGACAAGATTGATTATGACGCCTTGGGCAAAATTCTGGAGATGCAAATTCAGGCTGGTGTTGATGGCGTGGTGCCTATGGGTACGACAGGGGAGTCGCCAACAGTTTCCTTTGAGGAACATAAGGAGTTCATAAAGAGGGTTGTCAGGATAGTCAACAAGAGGGCAAGAGTGGTGGCAGGCACCGGAGCGAACTCAACAGAGGAGGCTATATGCCTTACAAGGGCTGCGGAGGAGGATGGTGTGGATGGGGCCTTGTTGGTGAATCCCTATTACAATAAACCGCCTCAGAGGGGCCTTGTCGCGCATTTTGAGAGCATTGCGAAATCGGTTTCTATCCCGCTTATTATTTACAACATTCCAGGTAGAACCGCAATAAATTTTGAACCCGAGAGTATAAGAGAATTGCTTGAGAAGACCAGCAATATCACTGCAATAAAAGAGGCATCCGGGGATGTCACTCAAATGATGAGGGTAATTGAGCTATGCGGAGAGAGATTAACACTACTTTCCGGGGATGATAACCTTTTATTGCCAGTGCTTTCGATCGGTGGGAAGGGTGTAATATCGGTACTCTCCAATTTTCTGCCCTCTGATGTGATGAATATCATCACCCTATTCAAAAAAGGAAAAATTGATGAAGCCAGAAAGGCTTTCTATAAACTTCTTCCTCTATCAAGAGCAATGTTTTTGGAGACCAATCCCATACCAGTAAAGGCTGCAATGGAAATGTTGGGATATTGTTCTTCAAGCGTAAGGCTTCCCCTTATGCCGCTTACTGATGAGAAGAGAGAGAGATTGAAGGGAAGTCTAATAGATTATGGAGTAGAATTATGCCTAAAATAGGAATCTGCGGTATATCAGGGAGAATGGGTAGAACTACCCTGAGAATCCTTATAGAGGGGGGGCATACCCTTGGGGCGGCCTTTGAGATTGAGGGTTCTTCAGAAATTGGCAGGGATGCGGGTTGCCTGATTGGCCAGGATAGACTTAATATACAGATTAACGCAATAAACGAGAGGGATGTAAGCGAGGTTGACGGAATAATTGATTTTTCTGCACCCGAGGCTAGCTTAAGGCTGTTGGCGATTGCAAAGGACTTAAAAAAGCCTATCGTTATTTGCACAACAGGATTTTCTGATGATGAGAGGAGGCAGATAGAGGAAGCATCAAATGAAATACCCCTCATCTTCTCTCCAAATACATCTCTAGGCGTTAATCTCCTATTTAGACTCACAGAGATGGTATCAAAGGTTTTAAAAACTAGTTATGATATTGAAATATTCGAAGCTCATCATCGATTCAAAAAGGATGCCCCTTCGGGAACTGCTAGGAGGTTGTTCGAGATTGTAAAAGAATCAGATACAGAACTCAATGGTATTTCAGAGATATATGATAGAAGCAGCAGAGTCCAACAGAGGGAAGACGGTGAGGTGGGGGTAATGGCAATGAGGGGAGGCGACATAGTGGGGGAGCATACAGTCTATTTTATTGGAATGGGGGAGAGGATAGAGTTAACCCACAGAATGTTCAACAGGGAGGCCTTTGCTAGGGGCGCGGTGCTTGGGATTGAGTACCTTGTGAACAAGGAGCCTGGTTCATATAACATGTTTGAGGTGTTGGGGATATAAATGGGGGATAAAGATAGAAATGAAAATAACGGAATAGTAAAGGAATTCAATGAGAATCCCTATAATCCTGAAAGCAAAAGGCCTGAGGAGATTGTAAGAATTTTTTATATTAATAATGTCTCAATTGTTCCTGTTGTCTCCAAAAGGGGCATGCTTCTAGGCATTTTAAGAAAGGATGAGGTGATATCAGAACTCAGCGATATCGAAAGGGTTAATAAACAGAAGATTGACCAATTCATTAAAAAACTTGCAAAGAAGATGTCGCTTGACGAGCTTCTTGCCGTCGTTGGGAGACAGAAGGAATTTGTTGTAATAAATCTTTTTGGTGAGATTCATGGCAACTGGTCGAGGCTTAAGCTCTTTGCTGCTTGCGAGCAGGGCAAGAAGGGGGATTATTTGAATGAGGAGATTGAAAAACAGCAGGAGGAGCAGATACTTGAATGGATGATTTATCTCATTTTAGAACATATACCTCGACCGCTATATGCATTGAATAATAAGGGTAAGACGATCTTTTATAACAGCTATTTTGAGGAGATATTTGAAAATCAGCTTAAAAGGGATGTTGATATCAAGTTAGTTGAGGAATCGCTCAGCAATTCAAATAAAAATGAACTGTACTCAAAAAAGAGGGGCAGCAAGGAGGTCTATTTTTATAATAAGGATATGAAATTCTATTATGAGAAGGTGCCACTGGTAAGTAAGGGGGAAATAGTTGGATTTTTGATTTATTATGACAAAAGCCTTAGTGAGGATTCGAGTGTTATGTTGCCAGGAATAGATATGGAAGGGATGTCCCTAAAAAAAATGCTTGAATCAATTGAGAGATTACTAATAGTTGAAGCAATTAGGGGAAATAGTTATAATTTAAAAGAGGTTGCTAAAAATTTAAGGGTAACTGAACAGTTTCTTCATAAGAGAATAGAGAAATATGGAATCGATATAAAAAGGGGAGTGGAAAAATAAAATAGCAATAGGCATCCTTCATTTTAGTTTGTTCTTTAGGATTCTCTTGCGGCTAAAAATGTTGAAAAATAGGCAAATTAGCCCTACTTATTTTTAATAATGTACTGACTTCATCTTCACTTGAATATTTTTTCTGTAATTAAACTGTGAATATTTACTTGACTATAATAGGCATGTGGTATTATATTTGTAATGTAATAAAAAAACCTTTAGATATATAACTTACCTCGTCGATATAAAAAAAAAGAAGCCCGTATAATTTCAAACAAAGAGAAAAGTAATCCTTTCAAATTATTTAAAAGAAAATTTTTTTTGTTCGAGTATCTTCTAAGGGGATGCACAAGGAGTTTGGCATAATATAATCATGAGAATCTAATAGAGGAGTCATTATTACAATTACATGGATGTAATTAATATCACATATATATGTCAAAATTCTATCCCAATGACAAGAAGGATGCTGCGGAAAGATTGTTTTAATAATTTTTTTCCATGTTTTATATGTGTTATTTGTTTTTTTAAGAATGGTTTCATTTAAAATGTAAACAATTGAATGCTGATTTACTGATTATATTATTCATTGGACTGTAATTTTTATAGTATTCGCTTTATCATAGCTGACATCATTACAGTCATAGGGTTTGAAAAATAGAGAATTATATGAAAGTAATTCATTGAAATAACCCAATATGGTAATGTAAACCAGAAGACATGGATGGTATTTTACGCATTGGAATTTCGAGAAAGACAAGGATGTCACTTTTCGAAATAAACCCTGTTCAACGCCGCGATAATCCAGGGATGGTTTATTGTAATTGAAAACCCCAAAGTGTTATAATGTAAACAGGGCAAAGGAATACATTAATATTGTATTCATAGCACCCTAATAATATCCTACCTATTTATATGGATATAATAAATCACATTATAATATCAAGGATTCTTATAACTCTTCCATAATGGCATAGTTTGTACATAAGTCATAGTGTAATACTATGGGTGATTATGAATCAGCATAAACTTGCGTTTGTTGATATATATTTAGAAACAATATCTTCTTAAATAAGTTGTGTTCAGAATGCCCCTCCTCGATTTACCGGTGTTTGCGGCATGATCCTATCCCTCTTTATATAACTTATTAAGAAGATACAAATAAACAATTAAATAAAAAAAGGTGTAATATGGGACGTATAAATGGAACAACGAAGTTAGAAAACAGGGAAAAGAATAACAACAGAGCTGCTAAAAAGGGTTCCTATAAAAATTCATCTAATGGATCTAAGATAAGTAATGGGAATGGTAATGGAAGCAGGAATACAACTAATATTGAGAATCGTCTTGATCTGGCTGAATTAAAGTCAAAGACCATAAACGAATTGCAAGCCCTGACAAGGGATATGGAAATCGAAGGCGTATCTGGTTTAAGAAAACAGGAACTAATCTTTGAGATATTAAAAGCGCAAACAGAGAGGAGTGGTCTTATCTTTTCCAGCGGGGTTCTTGAGATCCTTAATGAAGGATATGGATTTCTAAGGTCAACAACCTATAATTATCTACCAGGACAGGATGATATTTATGTATCGCCATCCCAAATAAGGCTCTTTGGTCTTAGAACTGGGGATACCGTAACCGGACAGATAAGACCTCCAAAGGACAATGAGAGATTCTTTGCTCTCTTAAGAATTGAGGCTGTTAATTTTGAGAATCCTGATAATCTTCAAAAGAGACCGCTCTTCGACAACCTAACCCCTCTTTATCCATCTGAGAGAATATGTCTTGAAACGGAATCAAAAAATATTGACATGAGAATAGTTAATATCGTTACCCCAATTGGCAAAGGACAGAGAGGCCTAATCGTTGCTCCCCCGCGAACAGGCAAGACAATACTATTACAAAAAATTGCCAATTCAATTACAACGAATCATCCAGAGGTTTATCTGATAGTATTGCTTATTGATGAAAGGCCTGAAGAGGTCACTGATATGCAGCGTTCAGTAAACGGAGAAGTAATATCTTCCACCTTTGACGAACCGGCATTTAGACATGTACAGGTTGCTGAGATGGTAATGGAAAAGGCAAAGAGATTAGTTGAGCATAAAAATGATGTTGTTATCCTGCTCGACTCAATCACGAGATTGGCCAGAGCCTACAATCAGATAGTGCCTACAAGCGGAAAGGTGCTTTCTGGTGGGGTTGATTCAAATGCATTGCATAAACCGAAGAGATTCTTTGGCGCGGCGAGAAACATCGAGGATGGTGGAAGTTTAACAGTCCTTGCCACAGCTCTTATTGATACAGGCAGCAGAATGGATGAGGTCATCTTTGAAGAGTTTAAGGGCACAGGAAATTCTGAACTCCATCTGGAAAGAAAATTAGTTGACAAAAGAGTCTTCCCTGCCATCGATATCAACAAATCTGGAACCAGGAAGGAAGAGCTATTGGTTGGCGAAGAGGAACTGAGTAAAATATGGGTTTTAAGAAAGGTCATTTCTGGCATGAGTGTAACAGAGGCAATGGAGCTTCTTATCGATAAGATGAGGCTGACTAAGAATAATAAGGCCTTCTTTATGGCTATGAATTCCTAATGTTAAGGAGAATATAGATGAAATCTGGCATACATCCAAAATATGAAGATACTGTGATCAAATGCGCCTGTGGAAATGAAATCAAGACAAGATCAACCGTTAATGATATACATGTTGAGATATGTTCAAATTGTCATCCCTTTTACACAAAGAAGCAAAAGATTGTGGACAGCGCAGGTAGGGTAGAAAAATTCAAGAAAAAATATAAGATAAAATAACCCTAGTATACATCCCTGTAATCTATTATTATTCAATAGTAATATAATCCCTCCAGCGATTGCTAAATCTCTGTATCACTAAAAATAGTCCGGGAATATCTTTTCTAATTTTTCAGCCTCTTCTAAATTCTGATATTCCTTTGAGGTTATAGTGGAGTATTTTATTGCCTCTTTGCATGAACATGTCCTCTCTTCTCTCATGTGAGGCAGTAATGCCTTTAGTAATGCCTTCGCCCTGTCAGCATTTTTGTTGAGATTGCTGATTATCATCTCAGCAGTAACATGCTCCTCATCCTCCTTCCAGCAATCATAGTCAGTGCTCATGCATATGATGGCATAGCATATTTCGGCTTCTCTGGCCAATTTCGCTTCTGGCAGGGTGCTCATATTTATTATTCCGGCTCCCCATGATCTGTACAGATTGCTTTCTGCCCTTGTGGAAAAAGCTGGGCCATCCATGCAAATAACTGTTTCGTTTGTATGAAGCTTCAGGCCCTTCTCCTTTGCAATCGGTATAATGATTTGATGCAACCTGAGACAAAAGGGATCAGCAAAGGCAACATGAGCTACTATGCCATTCTCAAAAAAAGTGCTTGGACGTGCCTTTGTCCTATCTATAACCTGATTCGGCAATACAAAATCGAGCGGCTTAATCTCCTCTTTTAGGCTTCCAACAGCAGAAAATGCAAGAATTTCCCGAACTCCAATCATCTTTAATGCGGCGATGTTAGCACGGGAGTTAACCTGATGAGGGGGATGTTTGTGTCCTATACCATGTCTTGGAACAAAGGCAGCGTTAACATCTCCCACCCTGGCGATTATTATTGAATCGGAGGGCCTTCCCCAAGGAGTGTCCATGTTGAGTTCTTCGAGTACCTCTACACCCTCAATCTCATAAATACCAGTGCCGCCTATAATGCCTACATTTGCTTTATTCATAGTTACACCTTTAAATACATTTAATTTTGAATAATAAATTGCTGCTTCAAATTTAAAAAAATGTCAAGGTGAAATCAGTATAAATATTATAAAATGGATAGGTCGGAATTTTGGTTGTTATTGCTGCTTTGTTATAATTTATTCATCAGTATAATTATCACCACAGGGAGGGATTGAAATGGTTAGAATAATTTACCGGGATTCAGAATCATATTTGGATCAAAGGCAGCCTTTATTCTCCTTAACAAGCCAATCTCCTCAGGGCTTAAGGCAAGGGGCAGGTAATTTTTTCTCAGGAAACCGATTCCATGCTCTCCTGTTATTGTACCGCCATTCTTTAATGCCCTTTTGTAAATAGCAATTTTCAATTCAGGAAGCAATCTCTTCCATTCCTCATATTTCATATCTCCCTTCAATATGTCAATATGAACATTTCCATCTCCAGCATGTCCAAACATTACTGAGCGCAGATTACGCGAGTTGAGATAGTCCTTCACCTCTTTGAGAAAAACCGGTATCCTCGATATGGGAACAACAGTATCCTCTGCTAAAAAGATGGGATCTTCATTATGTATTGCCTCTCGAATTGCCCGTCTCGCTCTCCAGATTCGCTCCCTCTGTGCCTTTGTCTCCGCCACAATAATATCATCAGCATTATCAATGCAGAGAGATAATCGCACCAAATCATTTCGTATATCGTCTTCTGAGGTTCCATCCAATTGCACTAAAAGATGAGCATTTGAATTTGGGAAGGGCATCTCTTCGTTTAGATATTTTGATACGAGTTTTATGGAATCCCTCTCCATAAACTCTATGGTTGATGGAACAATTTTTTTATGAATTATTTTACACACAGTTTCAACTGCCTCATCTATGCTCTGAAAAGGAATCAGCAAATCTATTGTGGATGAAGGCGCAGGTATAAGCCTCAGAATTATCTTTGTGATTACAGCAAGCGTCCCCTCTGATCCTAATAGGATGCCAATTAGGTTGTATCCTGTCGCATTCTTTACAAATTTTCCACCAGTTGTGATAATGCTGCCATCGGGAAGAACAAACTCCAGACCAATAACGTAGTCCTTTGTTGTCCCATACTTAACGGCCCTGGGACCTCCAGCCCCTTCAGCAACATTCCCGCCTATTGAGCATGATTCAAGGCTTGCAGGATCAGGGGGATACATCAAACCATGCTCAAGCGCGGCTTTCTGTATAGCATGGGTAATCACCCCAGGCTCTATTACCGCAACCATGTTTTTGCTGTCAATCTCAATGATCCTATTCATCAATTCGAGCGATATTACCACGCCTCCATCAACTGGCACAGCTCCACCGGTAACACCCGTGCCTCCCCCCCTCGGGGTTACTGGTATTCTGTATTGATTGCATATTCGTAGGATGTCGCTTACCTCCTCAGGTGTTCTGGCTCTGACAACCATGTCCGGGACTCTAACCAAATCAGAGGTTTCATCCTTTGAGTATTTATCGAGTATATCACTGTCAGTTAGAATTCGATCCCTGCCTATTCGATCTCCAAGATCCTGTATTAATTTTGGCATATTATTCTGGTCAAACATCATTGTCCTCATTAACAACAATCAACTAGGCTAAATTATTATAAAGTTGTTTTACTGAATCGATATTTGTATTATTATATTTTTGCGTCTTTACGACTAAATTCTTCAATTAGGTTGAGTATCCCCTTTCTGCTTTCCCCTGTTTTCGATGATGAGAAGTAGATTGAATCTGTATCTATCTCTAATTTGGAAGCTATTTTTTTTGCATTCTTCATTGTGTTCATCTTTGAGAGTTTATCACATTTTGTTGCAATAATTGCTATTGGGATTTCTTTCTCAGTGAGGTGAATGATGATGTCTCTTTCAAACTCCAATGGCTCTCTTCTAATATCAATAAGGAGGAAGGCAAGCCGAAGATTATACCTCTCTTTAACATAGCTTTTTATGAGGGGTAGAAATGTCTTTCTTAGGTTTTGTGGTAATTTTGCATATCCGTATCCTGGGAGGTCCGCTAAGGATATCCTGTCATTCAGCATAAAAAAATTGATTGATTTTGTAACCCCGGGTTTTGATCCAACCTTTACCAGGGACTTTTGTCCAACAATCATATTTATTAGGGATGATTTGCCAACGTTGGATCTGCCCATAAATGCAAACTCAGGATAAGAATAGTTAGGAAAATGTGATACATTAGACGCACTCTTTATATAATAAACACTTTTTATTTTCATATAACCTGTAGTCTATCCCCTGGGAGAATTATATTAAGAGTGGAATCAGAATTTTAATGAAATCTAAACCTAATTATTCTTAATGTCAAAATTCAAAGACAGCTCCCTTGTCTGCTGATGAAACTAGATTTGAATATCTGGCCATATAACCGGTTGTAATGTTAGGGGTTGGTAGCTCCAGTATTTCAAGCCTTTCCTGGATTTTATCCTCCGATAGTTTCAGGTTAATCCTTTTATTGGGTATATCAATCTCAATAATATCCCCATCCTGCACTATTGCAATGGGCCCTCCGGCAGCGGCCTCTGGCGAGATGTGACCAATTGAAGAGCCTCTTGTGGCGCCGGAAAATCTGCCATCTGTGATGAGGGCCACATCCTTATCCAATCCCATGCCAGCGACAACAGAGGTTGGAGTAAGCATCTCTCTCATCCCAGGCCCCCCCTTTGGCCCTTCATAGATGATGACAATAACATCGCCCTTGCTGATTTTACCTGACATTATTGCCTTTACCGCGGTTTCCTCTGATTTAAAAACCATAGCCGGGCCGCTATGTTTCAGCATCGTTGGATCAACTGCGGACTGCTTAACTATACATCCATCAGGCGCAATATTCCCTGTTAATACAGCCAAACCACCATCTGAGTGTACAGGATTGTCAACGGTTCTAATGATCCTTTTGTCTAGTATCCTATAATCCTTTACATTTTTAGATACACTCTTACCTGTAACAGTTTTACACTTGCCATGTATAAGGCCATGTTTCAGGAGTTCATTCATAATAGCTGGTATGCCCCCGGCATTATGAAGATCCTGAAGGTGATGATTACCTGCCGGAGCGAGGGTACACAGGTGTGGCACCTTCTCAGAAATTGGGTTTATGCCTTTCAGGTTTAGTTCTATTCCCGCATAATGAGCGAGGGCTGGTATGTGAAGCGCTGTATTTGATGATCCACCAATTGCCATGTCCACTGCCAGCGCATTCTCAATGGCATGTTTTGTGATGATTTTTTTGGGTGTAATCTGTTTTTTAACAAGGTCCAATACCCTTTTCCCACTCTCCTTTGCGATTCTAATCCTGTCAGCCATCACCGCTGGAATTGTTCCATTATAAGGAAGCGCAATACCGAGAGCCTCGGTTAAACAATTCATAGAATTTGCAGTATATAATCCAGCGCATGAGCCAATGCCAGGGCAGGCAACGCACTCAAGTTTGTATAAATCATCCTTTGTTATCGATTTTGTCGCTGCCTTTCCAACAGCCTCAAAGACATTATCAACCGCCACATTCTCTCCCTTATAATTCCCGGCAAGCATCGGGCCGCCGCTTATTACTATGGTTGGGATATCAAGACGAACTGCGGCGATTAGCATGCCCGGGATGATTTTATCGCAATTGGGAATCATTACTAGTCCGTCAAAGGGATGTGCTATCGCCATTATCTCTATTGAGTCTGCGATTAATTCCCTTGATCCTAGGGAGTACTTCATCCCAATGTGATTCATCGCTATTCCATCACAAACTCCGATTGTGGAAAACTCTAATGGTGTGCCGCCAGCAGCAATTATTCCCTTTTTAACAGCGTCAGCAATCCTGTCCAGATGAATGTGCCCTGGAATTATTTCATTAGCGGAGTTGGCAATCCCGATAATGGGTCGAGCTAGTTCCTCATCTGTAAGACCAGCCGCCTTAAATAGTGACCTGTGAGGCGCCTTCTGGATTCCCTTTTTCATCAAATCGCTTCTCATTTTTAAAGTCCTCTCAAATTTAAAATTTACTTAAAAATGGAATATACACGGTCCCATCGTAAAGCAAGCATATATTTCATCTATAGCGAAGCTTAATATTTTTGATGAGACAATATTGAAATTTATCGATAAATACAACCATTTTTTCTATTAATTTTTTAATTGCCAATAATGAAACATAAGTATAGAAATAATTTGAGGTATACATTTATGAAAGGGACCAAGGTCTTTCTTATTATATTATATTTTATCAGGGTATTAGAATTTCCTCTCATTCCATTGGAAAAATTTTTATTGAAAGATATTTCAAATAACATCAGTGCCTATAAGGGCAGGTCTGTAACCCTAAAATTAAGACTAAAGAGAATTGACAATGTTTTCGATAAACTGACATTTTATGACAGAAAAAATTATGATATAATATTTGATATTACCGAGCTTAAAACAGATGAAGAATTCAAAAGATATCTTCTCAATATTCATGAGGGGATGAATTATTTCGTCAAGTTTATCGTTAGGAAGGTTGATGATTTTGGAAATATTATAGGCGATCTCATAAGCTTTGAACCTGTGGCTCTACTCAAGCTGCCAGAGGGTATAGAAAAAGATAATTGAGAATGAGATTTGTGAAAGAATAAAAATGTCTAATAATGCCTTAACCATAAAGTCTTTGCTTTTTTTGGCAAGACTTTTAAATAATCAGGATTACAGGATAACGGGATAAAAAAATAATCTAATCCTGTTATCCTGTCTTATTCTTTTCCTTTACTTCGGCAGGCTCAGCATATATTTGGTTTCGGCTCTGCAGGGTTAAGTCTTTAAAAGTAGAAAATTTTCTTTTTTCCAAAATCATAAAATGTAGCTTAACTTCACATTATCAAATAAAGCATTATTTAGATTACCCCGCAAAACAATCCTGTACATGAATGATCTTGAATTGTGTAATTGCTTATTAAGATAGGGAAGCAATGGACTATTGGATACTTTTGACAGGATTCCTCCGAATGATGGCATTTCATCATGATTTTATTTGATATAGACTCCTGCATTCGCAGGAGAGAGTGTGTAGGCAACTGCTTTTACCACTCATTTATGGACCAGTTACATAAATTATGAAATTGATCCAATGATAACATTGGAGTATTCTTCGTCTGAATAAAACTCGCCTAACACAATGAATAATAGCAAAATCGACCTTTTCCGTTAAGCGAGTCGCTCATTAAGGAGAGGAACGAGCGCTGAGCGAAGTCGAAGAACGGACGAGCCGATGTCCCCGATTCAAGATTGGTCAGCTTGAGAAATTACTATTGACTTACTAACTATATGCATCAGAATTGGCTTCGTTTTACAGACAGACCATAAATCACTAATATTTCCCCATTGGTAAATATTTGTGCTTATATTATTTATTAGCGCTCAATTTGGAGATAATCTCTATGAAAAAGACTCGTATAATGTGGTTATTCCTGATTTTAGTGAATCTTTTTGCCGTTATTCCGTCTCATTCTGCTGAAAGAATGACAATAGCTGTTCTCGATTTTAAGGCTGAAGGCATAAACGCGAGCCTGGCCAAAGAGGTCAGCGATCTTGTGAGAGACGAATTTATAAATAGCGGCAGGTTCATTGTGCTTGAAAGGAGTCAGATTGAGAAGATTTTGCAGGAACTGGAGTTTGAGCAGACTGGCTGCACAGACAGCTCCTGCGCAGTTGAGATCGGCAAAATGCTGAGCGCCAGGAAGATGATGATCGGCAAGGTAAGCCGCTCCCTAGGCAAAATCAAATTGAATATCCGTATTGTTGATGTTGAAAGGGGTGTGGCTGAATTCAGCGCCCGGGATAAGGCTTCAACTGAAGAGCTGGTGGAGCAGGCTGTGGAAAGGATCACACGAAAGCTAATCGCAAGAATCGAAGGCAAAAAGGTTGATGATGCGGAGTTCAAAGAGAGGCGGGTGGTCAAGCTAACGGATAGCGAAAGGAACAGAAACGGAATGAGGGCAATGTTATTCTCAGTTGTTCCCGGCCTCGGGCAGGTTGTTTATGGCGATGACTTTGCCCTGTATGAAGGAATTTTCTTTTTCGTGGGCACCGCTGCTCTCGGTTATTTTTCATACACCAGTAATCAGGACATGAAGGACAAGAGGGATGAGTATAACTCCCTTGCTCCAAATTTACCCCCAACACAATATAACGATAAAAAGGATGATGCCGAAAAGGCTAAAGACATGCACAACATCTTTCGTATTGCAGCAATCAGTTTCTATGCCCTTAACTTTGTGGACGCCTTCTTTGCAGGCAGGAGGATTGATACTAAGGTTGTGTTCAGCCAATCCATTATGCCTGTTGGTGAAGGTTTCTTTGCTCATTTAAATCCGGCGCTAAATGATGATGAAGATGCATTCCGGATTGGTTACATATACAAATTTTAAAATTCAGCATGGGTATTATCATGAAAAAATTAATACGCTTTATAAAGATTGTAATTCTTGCTATATCTATTTCTTGCCTCTTTACATGCGCGGATGTTGATCTGAATAATCCGAACGATCCTGCAAATGGTTTATATCCTGTAGCTGATTTCTACATCAATGGAGGAATAGCAACCTCAATATACGCACCTCAACCTGTAACGATTTCAGCAGAATCCACTGCAAATCCATCAGGAAGTGCATTACAATATAGATGGCTCTTTGCCAATGACGGCGCATGGACTGACTGGTTATCAGTTCCTACAATAACAAGAAATTATTCAACTCTGGGCACAGAAACAGTGACGCTTGAAGTTATAAATGAAGAAGAAAGGATTGATAACATTACAAAGGTCATCTCAATTGTTGACAGCAATGTGCCTACAGCAAGTTTTACATTCAGTCCAACTTCGCCCGTTTATGGCGCTGTTGTCACCTTTGATGCTTCAGGTTCTACTGATGATGATTCTTCTGCCGCAAAGATTCAGGTGAGGTGGGATTTTGAAAATGACGGCGCTTTTAATACTGAATGGAGCGCTGAGAAGACTGCAACGCATGTTTATGATACTGTGGGGGATTATACTGCTAAGTTAGCGGTTAAGGATAAGTATGGGCTTATGGGGGATGTTACTAATGTTGTTGCTGTAAAGGATCTTCCTAAAGAGGGGTTGGTTGCTTATTATCCTTTAAATGGGAATGCGAATGATGAAAGTGGGAATGGGTATGACGGGACTGTTCTTGGTGGTGCAACTGTAAATGATGTTTTAGTAATAGGTGATAATGCTTCAGATAGATTATCTTTACCAAATACTATAGTAAATGGATTAGGAGACTTTACTTTTTCAGCAGAGCTTAAAATTGATATAATACATACAACCGGAACAGATCCTGAGAATTGTTGGATAAGTTGTGCTAGAGCATCTGAATATAATGCTTTTATGATATATTATAGACCAACTTACAAATTTTGGAGGATGAGAATAAATAATAGCTATTATGATTTTAACATAAATTCTTTAATTGAAGATCATGATTGGCATCATGTCATTGTCATAAGAATTGGTTCAGTCGCAAAATTTTATATAGATGGATCTCAGGGAGGTGATGATATCAACGTTAGTGGAACACAATTAGCTGTCGATACTGGAGGTTTTATTATTGGACAAGAACAGGACTCGTTTGGAGGAGGTTTTGCTCAAAACCAATCATTTGCAGGACAAGTAGATAATTTAAGAATCTACAACCGCGCCCTAACCGAATCCGAAATCCAAGCTCTGTACAATGAAGGAGGCTGGACAGGCAAATGACAGTTAAATATAAGCGAATGCAATATAATCTTGACTAACTCTTCATGTAGATTTATAGTATCTTTACTGCAACGAAATATCAACAAATTACATGGACGTAATAACCCTCTGATGTATTATCTTACAAATTGAGAAGGTCTTCTTATATAACACAACATAAAATTGTGTTAGAGAAGTATTCTAACGGTTTTGCAGCATATCCTTAAGGTTTGAAAGGTGTAATAAGTAGGACAAGGGGATACTAACAAAAATGCTCTTAATATTTGACAAACATCATTGCGACATGATATATTTTACAAAATTGTGATAGGATTTTATATTATGCAAAACACAATCGAATTAAAGTGCCTTTCCAGAGATGAAAAATTGAGGTTAATGGAAGCCATTTGGGAAGACCTGTTAAATGAAGAGGAACAGATTGAATCTCCAGATTGGCACAAGATAGCTCTACAGGAAACAGAACGTCGATTTAGCACAGGGCGGGAAAAGATTGTGGACTGGCAAGATGCAAAAAAAGAACTCCGAAAACGATTCGAATGAAAATCAAGCTGCTTTCTTTTGCTCTAGATGATTTGTCTGAAGGTCGATCGTTTTATGAGAAACAGGGTGAAGGATTGGGACAATATTTCTTAGATTCTCTGTTTTCCGATATTGATTCTTTGACTTTGTATTGTGGCATCCATCCAAAATTCTTCGGCTATCATCGAATGCTATCCAAGAGATTTCCTTATGCCATTTATTACAAGTTTGAAGAGGAATCGGTGGTTGTAGTGTGTAGAGTTCTTAACATGCGGCGTGATCCTAAGAAGATAAGGCAGTCATTGAAGTCTGAGTGAACAACAAGATTCAACTGACACAAAAGCCAGTGTGATTTTATACCAATCCCAAATGCCCTGCCCAGTTTTTATACAGCTAATTCTAACAGTTAGAGAGTATTATCTTTATAATTCAATAAAGGGAAGGACGCCCTGAGACAAGCTGAATTATTTTGAAAAATAAGGAGTATGACGGGAGAGTTAACCGCTCGTATTATGCAATTTTTATGCCATTCGTTCGTTATTGGCATTAGTTGATATAGATAGCCGTAAACATACAGGTGTGATTTCCTATTTCGATAAGTATTTTGTCAAGACTGGTCTGTTTGAGAAATCATTTAGTATGATTGCACATAATGCTTTTGATAGCCGTCAAATCAGTGATTATCAAGATTTTCAAATGCCAACTCCTGAACAGGCTAAAAAGCAATTTGACGATGCTGTGCTATTTATTGCTGTAACTGAAAAGAAGCAGGAATTATTCTTCAAAGAGAAACTCTCATTACCTTCAACTTGATATTCTTTCATCAATACAATTGAGGATGATATTATAGTAATAGTAAAAGTTTATGTTTTTTTTGGGAAATGGGAATAATAAAGATGAATATTCAATATAATGAAAAGACAGACCTTTTATATCTTCGATTAGCAGATAACAAACAGGATGTAGTAAATAAAAGAATATCGGAGAACATTGTGCTCGACATGAGTGAGGATGAGAAAATAGTAGGAATTGAGATCCTTGATGCCTCCAGGTATATAGATTTAGACAAGTTAATGCCGGTTCATTATGAACTTGTATAGAGTAAGGTTCGCTTGTGAATTAGCAATTATTTACCATTACTTCAAACGATAACCTCAGCAACATTCGACTACATCCGCATCTACAACCGCGCCCTCACCGAAGACGAAATTCAGTCTATCTACAAGAAAACGGCTGGTCAGGCAATTGATAAAATAAATGATAATACAAATCGATCCACACATTAGAAAGAGCACAAGAGCGTAGCGTTTATAAAGATGAAATGATGTTATTACCACAGAAATCATTGTTATGCAAAAAATGGAAACCATGATAAAGCTAAAACACATGAGTACAGCAAGAAGCGTTATTGTAAGTATTATGAACAAAAAAGGATTGAAGTAATTTATACTATTATTATGCTATAATAGTAACAGTTACAGTTTATGTTTTTTATGGAAAATGGAAGTAATAAAAATGGATATTGAATTTATAATTAAAGCAATAATATAGATATTATAGATTGTTTTGATGTAATTATGAATACAAAGAAACCTTTACATAACGAGTTTGATAGCTTAATGGATAAGGATTTGTGAATGAAATTAAGAGTATACGCTGATACTTCTGTATTTGGAGGTTGTTTTGATAATGAATTTTTGGAATCTTCAAAACAATTAGTAAAAGAATTTACACTGGGAATAAAACTATTAGTTGTTTCTGATTTAACACTGAAAGAAATTGAAAATGCGCCATTAGAAGTTCAGGACATAATGTCAACAATTCCTGACAAATTTAAGGAATATATAACTTTAGAGGATGAATCAAAATATTTAGCAAAAAAATATATTGCAGAAAAAGCAATTAGTAAAAAATATACTATTGACTCCCAACATATTGCCATTGCAACAGCAAATCGTGTGGATGTGTTAGTTAGTTGGCATTTTAAACATATTGTTAATTTAAGAAGAATTCATCTCTATAATGCAACAAATTTAAAATACGGTTATCCTATTATAGAAATAAGATCACCCAGGGAGATTATAGATGAAAAATAATATAAAAGAAAAAGAATTTGATGCAGTTAAAATGATGAGAGAAATTAGAGACAAATTAACTAAACAATATTCAGATAACCCAGATTTGGAAGAAAGAGATTTACAGAAAATTAGAAAAAAATATGGCATCAAAACTCGCACACAAAGAGCATCATAAACCAGCTAACAGGAATATTAATAATGAGGGCGTGGTTGTATGAATGATGAGTTAGTTGCTCTTGCTAAATATCGGCTTTTAAAAGGCTCGTAATACAATTGCAGATGCGAAATCACTTCTGGATAATTCATCCTTAGAATCGGTAGTTAATCGAATTTATTATGCTATGTATTATTCTGTTAACGCCCTTTTGATTACAAAAGGACTGGCATCCTCAAAACATTCCGGCATTCCTTCACTCTTTAACCGTGAATTTATTAAAACAGGTATTATTGACACAGAAATGGCTTAAAGGAGTTGCGCGAATGGATAAAAACGATGCCTCAAGTCTTGCCCGACAATATGCTTTAGTAATAAAGGCGAATTATGATTGTAAGCAGATATTTCTTTTCGGCTCATACGCAGGGGAGACTCATCACGAAGAGAGCGATATTGACATTGCTGTAATTTTGAGGGAATTTGAAAATCCGATAGATATACAATTGGAACTAATGAGACTGCGGCGTAACATTGATAGCAGGATAGAGCCGCATCCTTTCAGAGAGAAAAATTTCAATATGTCAAATCCGATTGTACATGAAATATTGAAGCATGGTCAAAGAATTGACACTGATTTTCTTGATAATCTTGAATAAGACACTGCGGTTTCAGATAAAGGAACAAGTTTTGTAGGTTGGGTTAAGCGAGTCAGATAGAACAATCGAACTTTAACTCATTACTCCTTGTATAGTGAACAATTTTTGGGATGTAAGAAAGCGAGCGTTAACATAATTCGCTGAAAACAGCTTGATTTTTTTTTATAGACCTTCTTTTGTCACATATATATTGAAGAAGAGTTATATTGGGAGTAAGATGTCGAGTACCTCTATGAAAGATAAATCTCAAAGTACTTTATCCATATCGCATATTTCTCCGCAAGTGCGCAAAATTATTACGCAATTTGTCGATTAAACCAAACAATTACTCAAGGATAATATAATAGCTGAATATTTATTTGGCTCTTATGCGACTAATACACAAACCCCTGATTCGGATATTGATATTTTAATCATTGTAAAGCGCAATGCACCGAACCTGCAACGTCTGATGAGTGGGTTGGCTTCGGACTATTCCCTTAATCATGATTTGTATATTTCGCCAATACTTCAGGATAAAAATGAGTGGGAGAAAAATCAACATTGCCATACGTTATTTTTTCAGGAAGTGAAACAACATGGCGTTCCTTTATGATTGAATATACTCATGATTTATCAGATCATCGGTTTATTAAAGGGAAGGACGCCCAGAGACAAGCTAACGCCGGTTCATTATGAACTTGTATAGAGCAAGCTTCGCTTGTGAATTAGCAGATATTTATCATTACTGCAAACGATTACCTCAGCAACATTCGACGACATCCGCATCTACAATCGCGTCCTCACTGAAGCCGAAATCCAAAAAATGTACAGCGGTTATAGCTGGACCGCAAATTGATTGTTAGATTCTGCTATGGGTGATATGTTTGAGGGTCGAAGGTCTTGGAGAAGCAGGGTGAAGGATTGGAAGAATATTTCTACCCTAAACGAATTAAATAGATTTAAATACTAAGTTATACAATAATAAAAAAGTGCTGGTATAATAATTCAACATAACTCATCATTGCTAACTTTTATTTAGGAGACGAACTGAAGTGATGAATAAGATAAAGAACATAGCTATCATTGCTCATGTGGATCATGGCAAAACTACCCTCATTGATGCGATGCTGAAATTCGCTGGTGTATTTAGAGAAAATCAGAAAATTGATGAAAGGATTATGGACTCCAATGAACTTGAAAAGGAGAAGGGTATTACAATATTTTCAAAAAATGCGGCCCTTTTTTATAAAGATTATAAAATCAATATAGTTGACACTCCCGGACATGCTGATTTCGGAGGAGAAGTGCAGAGAATACTCAAGATGGTAGATTCTGTATTATTACTTGTTGATGCCTTTGAAGGAACAATGCCTCAAACAAAATATGTGCTAAAAAAATCTCTCGAGCAGAATCACATACCAATTGTGGTTATTAATAAAATTGATATAAAAAACAGCAGACCTCATGACGTGCTGGATATGGTATTCGATCTTTTTATTCAATTAAAGGCAGATGATCATCAACTTGATTTTCCTGTTGTGTATACCTCTGCAAAGGAGGGAATAGCAAAATACAATTTGGAGGATGATGTAGATGACCTTCAGCCATTATTCGATTCAATAATAGAATATGTAAAGGATACTGAAGGACATGCTGAACTTCCATTTCAATTTTTGACTTCAGCGACCGATTATGATAATTATCTAGGCAAATTTGGAACAGGGAAAATACATAATGGCATTGTTCGACAGGGGGATGAGGTTATCCTTATAAAGAGGGATGGCAGCAGGTTCCCTTTCAGGGTTACTAAGATATATGCATTTGAAGGCCTTAATAAAAGAGAGGTAAGCGAAGCTTTTGCAGGGGATATAGTTTCAATTTCTGGCATTGAACAAATTGATGTTGGAGATAGTGTAGCTGATAAGGATAATCCTATGCCACTGCCCTTGATTGATATAGACGAACCCACACTGGCAATGACCTTTATGGCAAATGATTCCCCTTTTGTAGGAAATGAAGGGAAATATGTTACTTCAACAAAAATATGGGATAGGCTTCAGAAGGAAGTACAGACAAATGTCAGCATTGAAATAGAGCGAAGTCGCTCACAGGATTCATTTATTGTTAAGGGCAGGGGTGAACTTCAACTTGCTATTCTTATAGAGAATATGAAAAGGGAGGGTTATGAATTTCAGGTTTCCAAACCAGAAGTAATATATAGAGAACTTCAGGGCAAAAGGGCTGAACCCATTGAACTTGTTGTTATTGATGTGGCTGATGAGTATGTGGGGGTTGTTATAGAAATGTTAGGGATCAGAAAGGGTGAAATGATAAAGATGCAGGCAGGAGAAGACGGATACTCAAGACTTGAGTTTAAAGTGCCATCAAGAGGACTCATAGGCATTAGAAATGAATTCTTAACATCCACAAGAGGAACTGGAATTATTCATCATAATTTCTATGAGTATGAATACTATAAGGGAGAAATTCCCAAAAGGAATAGGGGATTGCTCATCGCTCGTGAAGCCGGTACATCCGTAGCTTATGCGCTTGATAGTTTGCAGGATAGGGGTGTTCTATTTATTGGTCCTGGGGTCGCAGTGTATGAAGGAATGATTGTGGGAGAAAATAACAGAGAAGGAGATTTGGAGGTAAATGTTTGCAAGACTAAAAAGCTTACAAACATGCGCGCGGCAGGATCTGATGATAATATTAGACTATCGCCTCCAAAACAGTTAAATATTGAGCAGTCACTTGAATATATAGAAGATGATGAATTATTAGAAATAACCCCAAAATCCGTCAGAATAAGAAAAAAAATATTAAATATAATTGATAGGAAGAAGGCATCTAAAAAATTAGTAAGCTGATAAATATAAATAATAACAAATAATTAATGTATGTAGTGTCTCTATGTAGGAATGAGTTTGAAAATTTCAAAAATTTGACAATGAAATGACGAGTTAATTTTTAATTATAACCTTATCATGTATTATCTTTAATTTGTCATCACAAAAGAGCTTTACAGAGTCCGGCAGAATACGATGTTCCTCCTTTAAGATCCTGGCTGATAGGGTCTCAATATTATCGTTATCGAGAACCGGTACTGCTCTCTGCATTATAATTGGGCCAGTGTCTGTTCCCTCATTAATAAAATGAGTTGTGCAGCCAGTAATCTTTACACCCTTCTCAAGTGCCAACCTTTGAGCATGGATTCCGGGAAAAGCAGGTAAGAGGGCTGGATGTATGTTAATAATTTTATTTCTATACATTTTTACAAAGTATGGCGTTAGAATTCTCATATATCCTGCTGCTACAACCAAATCTGTTTTGTTTTCCTTTAAGAGTTTTACAATAGCTTTATCGTGTTCCTCCCTGGTTGAAAAGAAGAGTGGATCAACAAAAAAGGCATCCATCTTGAATTGTTGTGCTATTTTCAACGCCTTAGCATCGCTTTTATCAGATATGAGTATACCAAGCTTAGCGTTAATTTCGCCCTTCTCTATTTTATTTCTAACAGCTATAAAATTTGATCCTCTTCCAGATGCCAGAAAGGATACAACCTTTTTTCTTTTCATTACATTTCTTTAATTACTTGAGTTTAGAGATAATAAAATTATACAAGATATGATGAAAAAATGCTATAAGTTTTTCACAACATCGCTATTAGTATTAAAAAAACGCTAATAATAATTGACTAATCTCTTAGCGCATGCTTTTATATCAGTTTAAATTATAGAATGGTAATCTTGGATTATTTTTTGAAAAATTAATTAATGGAATACCAACTATAAATTCAAAAAAACAAACCACATGAGATCAAATACGTCAAGTCAAAAGGAGAAAGAATTTTTTCTATCCATGTAAAACATTGTTGTATTCAGCGTAGATAAATGTGAAGTTCATGGGTTTATGACCAGTAGACCGCTTTCCGCTATGAAAGCATTCACCGATTACATAGATTGAGACACTGAATAAAAAAGTATGTACCATTTCTGTTCTAATCAGGACTTATATATTAAGATAATTGGTATTGTTCTAGGAATTTAGAATTATGTAACAATCTATTTAAGAATGGAGGTGCTATTATGAGAAGAATGTCCAAATATTTAAATCTTGTTGTGTTATTATTCATTCTCTTTTGTGTAAGATGCTCAGATGAATCAAAATCCACTGATTTGCCAATTATTGAATCTCCTCCTTTTCAGATTCAGCGTTCAAGTTTAAACCGTGATCTTTCACCTGATGTGTCGGAGGGTGATTTTTCCGAACTTATCGATGGCAACACACAATTTGTCCTGGATCTATATGCTCAACTCCAAAGCGAAGAAGGAAATTTATTCTATTCACCATATAGCATTTCGATTGCTCTTGCAATGACCTATGCAGGGGCGCGGGGAAATACTGAGATGGAGATTGCAGAAACTCTCAATTTTACACTCCCGCAAACAAGATTACACACTGCATTCAATAAACTTGACCTTACACTTGCTAATTCTGAGGGTGCTACTGAAAATGACTTTATTTTATCTGTCGCAAATTCTCTCTGGGGAGAGCAAACGTATTCATTCTTAGAGGGTTTTTTAGATGTACTTGCCCTTAATTATGGCGCAGCCATGTATCTGCTCGATTTTATCAATAATCCAGATGAATCTCGCCAGATAATAAACACATGGATTGAGGATCAGACAAATGGAAAGATTACAGATTTCCTGAAACCTGGTATTGTCACTAAGTCTACTCGTTTAGTGTTGACCAATGCTGTTTACTTTTATGGAAAATGGATTTATCAATTTGATGAAGAAAATACCTCTACAGAAATTTTTTCTCTTCTTGATGAATCACAGGTAAATGTGTCTATGATGAAACAGGAGGAGTATTTTTCATATGCTGATGGAGAGGGATATCAGGCTGTTGAGCTTCCCTATGAGGGCAAAGACGCAGGCATGCTTATCATTATGCCTGATGCTGGTACATTTGAAACATTTGAGCAGAATCTTGACACTCAGACATTGTCTGATATTACAAACAACCTGGAGCTTAGAAATATTGATCTCAAAATGCCTAAATGGGAATTCAAATCTGAGTTTTCTTTTAAAGATACTCTAAAAGATATGGGAATGAATGATGCTTTTTTACCTGATACGGCAGACTTCTCAGGTATTGACGGATCTTTCGATCTTTTTATAGGCAATGTAGTTCATAAGGCCTTTGTATCTGTGGATGAATTTGGTACAGAGGCAGCGGCAGCTACAGCCGTTGTTTTTGAGTTTACATCTCAGCCTTCTGAACCTGTGATAATCCATATTAACAGGCCATTTATATTTTTGATAAGGGATTTCCAAACCGGAACAATCCTCTTTATTGGGCGGGTATTGAATCCAGCAGAATAGTGAATAACTACAGAGTGCATAGATAATTACGCCTGCAGTGTAAAAACAAAAGTGTAAGGAAGTGATATCTATTTTATCCGGCTAAATAAACCGGATAAAATAGATAATCATATATACTTAAAAGCAAAAAGAGAGGGTCTTTGGTGGGATATTTAACATCAAATGTCAACTCCATATATCAAATCAGCAGCCTCAACTGAAGTTAGCATACCCCATCCAGTATGCCCTACCCCTTCTACTTCTAATAGAGAATGGTTGTTAGTGTAATAAGTGTCCATGAAATCCTTAAAGGCCATAGCGCGTTCATAACGGTTTTCACCCTGCCAGCGCGCCTCACAACCGCAGTCAAGATCAACACCACAACTACCAACACCCTCCCATTGGCCTGGACTCTGTTCCTCGCATTGACAATCATCTTCCTCAGTGCCTATCATATATGTAACATCCCGACCAGGGTATTGGCTTCGTATGGTTTCCTTACTGGGCATATAGGGTTGCATAAAATCCGTTCCATACCTGTAAGCATTATACGGACACCATGTAAAGGGAACAGCGAAAATGTATGTGCCGCTTATCTGTCCAGCAGGACGTTTATTATTTAAATACATATAGCTTGATGGATTAGCCACAATATAGCGAACCGGCACGCTAATGCTGTCCTCCTGTTGTGTCCCAGCAGCAAATCGCTGTGAATACTGCCCACCGGCGGAATGTCCGAAAACAACGATCTCCTGAATATTGGGAAAATGAGACAGCTTTACAATTATTTCATCCATAACAGTGTAAGAGCTTGTATTGGGAGAATTATTTGAATCAGCGCCCCCTGTCCAGCTTGGAGCATAATTGTTCCAGTGGAGTTCATCAGACTGAGGATTGTGCTTGTCGCTTATAAAATGCGGCGCTATTATGATAGTATTCTTAAAGGTTCCTGCATTTATAGCGCCTTGTCTTGCGCTATCATAATAACTGAATGCAGTCTGACCAACGCCATGCACCACAATTACTGCCCGGTTTATGGCATAACGAAGAATGGCATCTGGATCATCCTTAATAGCCACTGTCTGATGTTCATAGGTGCTTAGATACAGGGGATAGTTTCGATAATAGCGAATCTTTTTGCCGCTATCAAGTGTAATCCGCCCATGACAGACATAATCAGCATTTCCATCACCATCAATATCATCCGCGCTATCATCGCCATCTACATCGCAATAAGCGCTATCACTGGTATCTGTAATAGAGGGATCGCACTCATTATAGCATCTCCCTGCTCTGGGATCATCAGGATCACCGCAAGGTGTTAAACTTGGATCACAGGCATCTCCTATGCCATCTCCATCCCAATCAACCTGATCCGGATTAAAGTTATCATCACAGTTATCAGATATATCGAATATGCCATCACTGTCGGTATCTGTTACCTGATCCTGCTGAATATTGTTTATTATATCCTCCGCAACCTCATTACAAGCAATTTGCGTAAATATCAGACTTGCTACAACAGACAAAATTATTAAAGGTCCTGGAAATATTTTCATCTTTGCCCTCCTTTAAACTTATTTTAATAAAACCCGGCAATGCTATAATAAAGCAACATCTGTGCCAAAATTAAAATGCTATTGTTTCTTAGGTATGTTGGGCGGGAGCTATATAAATTTCTGATATTTTATGATTTTTTTTAGAATCTATTATCCCAATAATATCATTGTTAAGAGGAAATAAGTAAATATTGCTCCGACAGAACAGTCATTGTCCACATAGAACAAATAATTTACTACCTTGTGGGTTATTCTTTACTGTCATGGGGATATAAGTAATGATATTCTTGAATATTTCATAATTTTTATTGCCTCATATGATGAAATATCAACAATAAGGGTTGACTCATTGATATTCTATTCCATTAGTATGAAAGAGTCGTCACAAATCAATATTGAGGGAGGATAGGGTATGCCATTAAATGAAGAGGTAATAGGAAGGGAATATTCTTCAGATGATGCTGTAGAGATAACAGCTCATGAGAGCATATATTATGCTCTTGCTTATAATGAGGATAATGATGCCTATTTCGATAATAGGAGGGAGGGAGGGATAATCACACCTCCTATGTATGCGGTTAATTATACTGGGGGTGGTATGGGCCAGGTCCTAATGGATCCGGATACAGGAATGAATTTTGGGGCTATGGTTCATTATTCTCAGGAGTTTGAATGGTTTATTCCCGTAAAACCGGGTGATAAGATTAAATCATCAGCCAAGATAACTCATATTGATGTCAGGGAGAAGGGAAGCATCCTTGGTTGTGAAATTAGTGGAGTAAATCAAAATGGAGAGACTGTAACAAAAGCAAAGGCTGAGTTTTTCGATAGGAGCGCAGGGTCAGGAAAACCTGATGAAAGGGTAATGGATCCAGAGCCTGGAAAAATACTCTGGACACAGGATATGAAGGTGCGAAATGGGCAAACCTATATTTATGCAGAGCCATCAGGAGATCATAATATTATTCATATTGATGACAATGTTGCTAAACAGGTTGGCCTTCCAGGAATCATTCTTCAAGGACTCTGTACCATGGCCTTTGCGCATAAGACTGTGGTAGACAATCTTACAGGTCCGGAGAGGGATCCATTAAAGGTAAGAAAGCTAAAGGTACAATTTTCGCGTCCTGTGCTTCCTGGTCAGACTATCACCTATCAGGGGTATGAGATTGGAGATGAGGACAGCGGGAAAAAATATGGTATCATTGCCCAAAACAATGAAGGCAAACATGTTCTTCGTAGTTCATATTGTATTATTAAATAGGTGATTATATCAGATCAAAAACAATCCATGTATACCCGCCTTTGGCTGGAAGGCGAGATTATTTCGTAAATTAAGGTTTTCAAGGAGCGCCAAAATAGTTCATGGAGGGAGTATTTTATTTGACAGATAGAGATTAAATATTCTATTATGATTTTCGGAGAGTTGTCCGAGTGGTCTATGGAGGCGGTCTTGAAAACCGTTGGGTTTACGCTCCGGGGGTTCGAATCCCTCACTCTCCGACTCAATATTATTAGGATATATTGTTACCAGGAGAGATGCCCGAGAGGCCGAAGGGGACGGTTTGCTAAACCGTTGTAGTGTACGCTACCGTGGGTTCGAATCCCACTCTCTCCGAATCTGGGAAGAATTGTGGAACTAATCGGATCGCATGAAAATGAGACAGATCAATATGGTCAGAATGATATTCCCCGCCTTGCCTTAGTCTCTTATATCCCCTTTGTCGGGTGGATTATTCCTTTATATAATAACAAAAGGGATACATACAATCTGAAACATGCTAAACAGGGTTTTATTCTTGCAGTATGCCAGATTTCTATTATATTACTATTATCCATTATCAATTTATTTACACCATCTGAATGGAGATATTTTCGCTTAATCCTAGTAATATTGATATATCTCATGTATGCAGCATATTTTATTATCTGCCTATGGGGCATGATATTTGCTCTAAAGGGAAATAATTTTAATATATCAATAATTAAGAAATTACTTCAGCAATTGGATTTGTGATTTAGCATAATATTAGTAATGGTTGCTATTCGATGAATAGAGGGTCGCTTGCGGATTGATCCGGAACGATTGGTTATTCATGCCCTTGTATTTAAATTTATATGATGTTGTAGTAGCACATCTAAATAATAATATTGCGTCCATAGCTCAGCTGGATAGAGCGACGGACTACGAATCCGTAGGTCAGAGGTTCGAATCCTCTTGGACGCAAAGGCCCTCTTATCCTTTGGGAGGGCTTTTTATTGGTATATGTTAGAGAAAAATGCATTCATGCAGATAGCATTAGAGGAGGCAAAAAGAGCCTTTAATAAGGGAGAGATTCCCGTTGGAGCAGTAATCGTAAATGATGGGGTTGTGATTTCTTCAGCACATAACGAGAATCGGTCGAAGAATAATCCAGTAAGTCATGCTGAGATCATCTCAATCGAACAAGCATCAGCAGTTCTTAAAAACGAGAGATTAGTTGATTGTGATCTATATGTCACAAAGGAACCATGTGCAATGTGTGCAGGCGCAATTATACACGCCAGATTAAGAAGGATTATTATCGGTGTGGAGGATCAAAAATACGGAGCCTGCGGTTCGGTTTTATCTGTATGTGGGAATAATAAATTAAATCATATTCCAGAGATAGAAATCGGTATCCTTAGAGAAGAGGCATTGTCCTTATTAACAGCTTTTTTTAAAAATCTTAGAGAGGGAGCGCAAATATGAAAAGGTTGATTATTATTCTGATTATGATCGCCATATTTGTCCCAGTTGGGAATGAGGTATACTCAAAAGATAAGACAGCTCCGGGATTCGCTCTTTTCAATATGGATGGGAAACTAATCAGATTGTCGTCTCTTCTTGCCAAGGGGCCAATAATTTTAGATTTCTGGGCCAGTTATTGTAAACCCTGCATAAGGGAGATGCCTCAATTGATTGAAATGGAGAAGAGGTATAAGAGAAAAAAGAATGTTAGGTTGGTCCTGATCAATATTGATAAGGAAGGGAAGAAAAAGGCATCTCAAATATTGAAAAAGCTAAAGATTAAAAATGAATGTCTTCTGGACATATACCAAATGACCATAAAAAAATATTCTCCCACATTAAAGGTGCCAGCGGTTTTCCTTATCGATAGAAAAGGGAGAATCACCTTTCAGGCAATTGGGGAGAGCAAAGAGGTGCTAAATGGGCTCGAAAGGGCTATAGTCAGATTGAACTAGGGATCAAGCTATAATAACCTGTTCATCCTTGTCTTTCACAATCTCACCTATAACAATGGCCGACTCTTCAGATTCTTGAAGGAGTTCAATTGTCTTGCCTTCATCATCCCTATCTACAACAAGCATCATGCCGATTCCCATATTAAAAGTGGAATACATCTCCCTATCTTCAATCTCTCCTTCCCTCTGTACCAGGTTAAAGATTGCAGGGATTTCAAGATAGGATCTGTCGATCTTTGCTGAAAGGCCTTCAGGGAGAATCCTTGGAATATTTTCATAGAAACCACCGCCTGTAATGTGAATAATTCCCTTAAGCCTGACCTTATGATCAATACAATTGAGAATCCCCTTGCTGTAGATTCTAGTGGGGATCAATAAGGCCTCACCAAGCGTCCCGGATAAATCCGGAAAGAATGTGTCTACATCAAATTGTTTTATTTCAAAAAATAATTTTCTTAAAAGGGAGTAACCATTTGAATGTATGCCCGATGATTTTAATCCAACAATAATGTCTCCCTTTTTTATCTCAGCCCCGTTTATTATATTTACTCTGTCAACAACTCCAACGGAAAATCCAGCAATATCATATTCATTGGGATCCATTACATCTGGGTGCTCAGCAGTCTCCCCGCCTATAAGGCTGCAGTCAGCTATTTTGCAGCCCTCTGCAATTCCATTAACAACCTCCACAAGCAGTGACTCGTTCAACCTTCCGCAGGATATATAATCCAAAAAGAAGAGGGGTCTTGCCCCAGAGGTTATAATGTCATTAACACACATAGCGACTGCATCAATTCCGATTGTGTTATGGATGTTCATCATTTGAGCAATCTTCAGCTTTGTGCCAACGCCGTCGGTTCCGGATACAAGGACTGGCTCCTTCATCTGGTCAAAAGAGGCAGAAAAGAGGGAGCTAAATCCGCCAATATCGGTTATTACCCTGTTGCTGAAGGTCGACCTTAGGAGGGGTTTGATCTTATCAACAAAGGATTTACCCCTGTTAATATCAACACCTGAATCTTTATACGTTAGTCCCATGCTTCTTGCCTGTATTGAAATAGTCTTTATAGCCAAATACTAAGGATTATTCTTTTGCAGATTCCCTTAGGCGCATACCAGACGTTTGAAAACGAGTTTAATGCCCTAAACTAGTATAGTTATTGATTGGAAATAAATAATATGATGTGAGCGTAATTGTAAACAAATTTTATATAATTTTCTTGATTTTGTATAAATATAATACTATAAAGGATTGTAAACAAACTACCAAGTGACTCCTTTTCCAGGTTTTCAGTAAAGACTACAGAAGAATATGCTTAGAGAGATTTAAAACTTATAGCAATGATATCAGTTGCTTGAGAAGTAGCGCTGGCAGATATTTATAAATCCATTATTATTCGGACTTTCACAATGGGAATATCGAAAAAGGAAACAGAGCTTCTCCTACTTAAGCTACGGAATAAGTTCAATGATTATGCAAAGGAGTATAGCTCTAAGTGGTTCAATATTAAAGATTTTGAGGAGAGACTTGAACTGGCTAAAAGGAACAAGATGAATCTTGAAGGATTTATCCTTGCTGAAATTGCTAATTTGGAAAAGATTAAAGAAAAATTTGGAAGCCAAAAGGAGGAGAATTCATTTACTCAATTGGTGGATAAAAAAATTGAGGAAAATGTTGAAAGGATCAATAAATATCCAGAGATCAGATTCCATCCGCTTGCCGGATATGAAATATCTCGTTTTTATGGGGCGATATCTCAATTCGCTGTCTGTTATTTCCCAGTGTTATGGTTGCTGGTTAAGGGTGATTTGAGAGAAAGGTTACATCAGCTTGAGGAAACCTTTCGTTATTTGGCTGTTCCCAGGGGGTCAAAACCATCTAAGAGAATAGATGATCACATACTTGTGTTAATAAGGAAAAATGTGCCTGAGATAGAGGTTGAAAAGGATAGGAATGAATATCTAAAAGAATCCGCTTTTCTTCTTCATCAGGTAGTTCAATTATTGGAACAACTTCTAGCGAACCGAGATTCAGAATGGGAGAATCCCTTAACCTTTGAGAAGTTATTTATTGAGGGAGATAATAAAAGAATCATTATCAATAATTTTTCGGGCCTAACAGGATACGGCGCTATGCTAATGATGAAGGATATAGCCCTACAGATTATCAATGATTTTCGATTAGGCGCATTCAAAAAGAAGGGATCAAGTGCCTATAATAGAATGAGATAAGGTGTTAATTCTTATTGTGATATCTTAAACACATCATATTAAAAGAATCCCCCCAATGTTGTAGGTGTGAGCGCCTGAACATCAACAACCCAATCATTAATTATAAACCTACAATACTCTTTCATACCTTTGGTTTGAAATATGATCAAGATGTAGACAGGACCGTATAGCTGTAAATCTATAGCGATGTATATGCCATCCCGCACTTAAGTAATCCTGAAATTGGAGTAATTCAAACATTTGATCAGTAGTTAGGGTCAATTTAATAATCTTATTGACTTCAAGGGTTATTGAATAAAACTATTCTTTATAAATAATTATACCTTAGGAGGGGAGAAGATGTTACCTTTGGAAAACATAAAGGTTCTCGATTTATCACAATCTGCTGCTGGGCCCTTCTGTACTATGATCCTTGGTGATATGGGAGCTGAGGTGATAAAGGTTGAGCCGTTAATAGGTGATGCCTTTCGACCTATTCTGGGCGGGGCATGGTCAATGATACTCAATCGAAATAAGCGGAGTCTGGCTCTAAACCTGAAGACAGATGAAGGGAAGGAGATAGCCCTAAAACTTGCAAAGGAAGCAGATATATTTCTGGAGGCCTTTACACCTGGAACGATTGCCAAATTAGGTTTAGGCTATGACGTTGTGAGCGCCATCAATAAGAGGATAATCTACTGTTCTCTGTCCGGTTATGGACAGAGTGGTCCCTATAGTTCCAGAGCTGGTTATGATGTTTGCAGCCAGGCGGAGTGCGGTATTATGGCTGCTACAGGAGAGCCAGAGGGTGGTTTTGTGAGAATAGGCACATCAGCCATAGATTATGGCACTGGCATGTTTGCACTCATAGGAATGCTGCTTGCCCTAAGGGTGCGTGATGAGACGGGTAAGGGTCAGCAGATTGATGTATCACTCTTCGATACTGGTGTAACCTGGATGAATTATTGGTTTGCACACTATGCCTTGACTGGGAAGAATCCACCCAGGCTTGGTTCTGGTCATGAGTTTGCAACGCCATATCAGGTCTTTCAAACAAAAGACAAACCTCTTTTCATAGGCGTTGCCAGTGATAAAGCATTTATTGAATTTTGCAAAGAAGTGGGATTGGATGAAATACTGGAGGACCCAAAATTCAATAATATTTTTAGCAGATTAGTGAACAGGGATGAGTTAACACAGATTGTTCAGGAAAGGGTGAAGCAATTCACAAGGGAGGAGATGATACAGAAGCTTGATCCCTATGGAGTGCCTTATGCTCCGGTTAACACCATTAGTGAAGTCGCAGAAGATCCTCATATAAAGTCGCGAGAAAACTTAATAGATATGGATACAGAGAAGGGAAGGATTAAGGTTCCAGGGATGGCAGTTCGACTTTCTGAAACACCCGGAAGGGTGGCGCGTCCATCTCCCCGTATTGGAGAGCACACTGAAGAAATCCTTACTGAACTCGGTTATACAGAAGATGCAGTTAAGCAGTTGAGAGATAAAAAGATTATCCTTTGATGTGAGTTTTTTGATGGATACATAAGGCTAGTACAAATTAATATTGTGAATGCCGCTACAGGTTCAGGCTATTTGTAAACTCAACAAGCTCCTCTAATTTTTTCAAGGCACTGCCTGAATCTATTGCCTCCTCAGCCATCTTAACTCCTTCCGGAATTGGGATGTTCTTGCATGCAGCAATTGCAAAACCAGCGTTGAGGCATACAATATTACGACGGGAATCCCTTTCTCCCTTTAGGATTTTTCGTATAATATTTGCATTATCAAGGGCATTTCCACCCTTAATGGAACCTATGTCGTCAAAAGTATATCCAACATCCTCAGGTGAAAATCTATTCATATCAACTCCATTCTCATCTATGTGAGCAACCAATGTAGGAGAGGAGATTGAAACCTCATCCAGTCCATCATCGGATGATACAACAAAACCCCTTTTTAGTCCAAGATTCTTTAATACACTGGCAAGCTTCTCCACGAGATCCTGGCTATAAACACCCATCATCTGATAGGATGCCCTGGCTGGGTTTGTTAATGGTCCTAGAATGTTAAAAACAGTCCTAATCCCTATCTCTCTTCTTGGCCCTATGGCATACTTCATCGCTGGATGAAGCTTTGGGGCAAAGAGAAAACCAATACCCACCTCGTCTATGCATTTTGCTATATCATGAGGAGACAAGTCGATTTTTATGTTAAAGCCCTCCTCAAGTAGATCAGCGCTTCCAGCCTTGCTGGATACGCTTCTATTGCCATGCTTTGCAACCCTCACCCCTGATCCTGCTGCGACAAAAGCGGCGGCTGTAGATATATTAAAACTTCCGGATTCATCGCCGCCTGTACCGCAGGTGTCAACAAAATCCTGTGATGCTGACTCTATTTTAATAGATTTTTCCCTCATAACCTTCGCAAAAGCTGTGATCTCTTCTATTGTCTCTCCCTTCAATCTTAATGCAGTGATAAAGGAGGCTATCTGAGCCTCTGTTGCATTCCCTTCCATTATCTCGTTTATAACAGGAACAGCCACATCCTCACTCAAATCACCCTTGGCAATAACAGTTTTAATGGCCTCTTTAATTAGAGACCCTTCCGCTTGTTTCATATATTTAAACTCCAGAAAGTTTTTTAGAATCTTTTTCCCTTCCTGAGTGAGAATAGACTCAGGATGAACCTGAATCCCCTCTGTTAAATCATATCTGTGCCTCACTCCCATAATGTCTTCATCTTCACTCTCTGCGGAGATCTCTAATACATCGGGCAGTGTTTCTCTGTCAACTGCCAAAGAGTGATAGCGAGTTGCTTCAAAGTTATTTGGAATATCCTCAAATATTCCTTTATTATCGTGACCGATCTTACTTACTTTTCCATGCATCAGCTTTTTGGCATATACTATCTGTGCGCCAAAGGCATAAGCTATTGATTGATGCCCCAAGCAAACACCAAGTATTGGTATCTTTCCGGAAAATCTCTTTACAACATCAACGCTAATTCCAGCATTCTCAGGTCTGCCCGGACCCGGGGATATTACAATATGGGATGGACTGAATCTTTCTATCTCATCAAGACTTATTGCGTCATTTCTGAAAACCTCAATCTTTTGATTGAGTTCCATAAGATATTGCTTTAAATTATAGGTAAAGGAGTCATAATTGTCTATTAACAGGATCATATTAATTCTCCACGAGTTCTATGGCCTTTGATAGAGCCTTCATTTTATGCACAGTCTCGTAATATTCCCGCTCCGGATTTGAATCAGCCACAATACCGCCTCCAGCTTGCAGATAAGCAATGTTATCCTTCACTATTGCTGTCCTGATAGTAATGCAGCTATCAAGGCGCTGGTCGAAAGTCATGTGAGCTACCATTCCCCCGTAGATCCCACGCTTTGTTGGCTCAAAATCGCTTATTATCTCCATTGCTCTAATCTTTGGGGCTCCGGAGAGAGTACCTGCTGGAAAGGTCGCCTTTATCAAGCTAAAGACATCATTATCCCTTGACATCTTTCCAATCACATTGGATACGATATGCATCACATGAGAATAGTATTCAACGATCATCAATTGATCAACCTTTACGGTTCCGCCATGACATACCCTGCCAATATCATTTCTTCCAAGGTCAACCAGCATTATGTGCTCAGCCAACTCCTTCTCATCTGATAGAAGTTCATTTTTTAGAAGCATATCCTCTTCAGGATTCTTGCCCCGCGGCCGTGTGCCGGCAATAGGCCTTACCGCTGCCCAACCATCCTTAAGCTGAACAAATACTTCAGGAGAGGAACCAATTATTTCAATATCATCGCATTTCAAATAGAACATATATGGAGAGGGATTCACAACCCTGAGACTCCGGTAAAGATTAAAGGCATCACCCTCCACAGGTATCTTAAGTCGTTGAGACAGCACCAATTGAAAGATATCCCCATCATAAATGTGCTTTTTTACAGACTCAACTGAGTTTTCAAAACTAACCTTTGAAAAGTTTGACTTAAAGGTCAATTTTCCATTCTGGGTCTTAACCCTAAATGGGACTCTCTCTATATTTGGTCTCTCGATCTCCTCAGCAATTCTTTCAATCTCATTAACCGCATTCATGAAAACCGTTGCCGCATCATCTTCACTGGAGATAAAAGGGGAACGTACAAGATATAATTTGTGAACAAGATGATCGTAGATCAACATCCTGTCTGCCAGTATAAGCTCAAAGTCTGGAACATTCAACTCATCCTTCTCAGGAAGGGGTATATTTTCAAAATACTTTATCATGTCATAACCAAGATAACCGACAAGACCATTAACAAAGGGGGGAAGCTTTGGATTTGTATAGGGAATAATATTCTTTGTGTATTCTCTAACGAAATCAAGAGGATTCTTATAGACTCCGCCGTCAATAGTATTGGTGTCTTCAATCAGTGAAACATTTCCATCCCTACAAACTATAGCCTTTTGGGAAGTGCCCATAAAGGAATATCTGCCAAAGAATTCCCCACTCACAGCGCTTTCAAGTAGGAACTGATATCTCTCCTTCTTGAGCCTCATGAATAATGAGATCGTTGTATACATATCTCCGTGTAGTTCTGTATAAACGGGAATGAGATTATATTCAGATGCTAATTGAATAAATTTAGATTTATCGGGATATATCTTTAGCACTTTGATATCTCCTTGTTGTTTGCAATCGTATAGGGTTACATCGTTTTATGTCTCAGACCATCCTCGAGAAAAAATGCACTTAGGATTTGAAACAATATCATTGGAAATTAAAAGCAATTTTCAACAATAATTTTTAAAAAAATAGCTATTGTATAAATCTTCCTATTCTCTCTGTATCTTATACTTAACATGAAAAACATACACCTATATGTTTTTTATTATTACAAAGATGTATCCAAGGTATTGAATAGTATGTAATAGAAATTCTAAGAAGTGACTGAAACTGATAGTATAGATTGATGCTATCAAGTATATAAAGATTAATTATTGATGATCTTTAAATACTTGGGCTCTCAAGAGTCTCAACTTTTGGAAAACCTACTTCTTTATTCCCCTCCCTCAATTAGTACCACACACTTCACATCTGTTTGGATCGATTCCTATTCAGAAAATCGCTTTAAATATTTATTTTATAAGAGCAGATCAAAAAGATATCTTAGATTAAAAAGATGGCGGTTAGTAGATTAGGGGAATGCTATTCGTTGAATCCTGATAAATACAATATATTTGAGCTGAGAAATTATAAAATTTTGTAATTTATATAAAAAAAGTATGTACCGAATCATCTCATTTATTGACTATATATATGATTGTAGAGTTTTTTCTTGAGGGAAAATAGGTGAGAAAGAAAAGTTCAAAGCGAGAAAATTTTTCGAGAATATACATCGAATATTACCCTTTAGTATTTAATGCCGTGTATACAAAGGTTGGGAATAGAGATGATACAAGTGATATATGCCAGGATGTATTTCTCATCTTCTATGATAAATTTGAGGAGATCGATAATGCAAGGAAATGGTTGCTGGGCACTATGAGAAATGTAATTTATCGATTTTATGAGAAAAAAGCTCACTCTGATATCGATATTGATAATATTGATAAGATGTTTGCGGATGTAAACCACACTTTTACAAACGGTTTTCGTGATACCAGAATTATTATAAATGATGCCATTGAGAACATTGATATATCTGAAGAAGAGAGAATTATTCTCGAATACATTGCATTCTATAATTACAGCTATAGCACTACTGGTCGCATTATGGGACTCTCGAAACGACAGGTGGGATATAAGCAAGGCTTCCTGAAAAAGTAGATATTTAGACTATACAGGGAACACTCCACATTCACAGCTTCTCGTGTGACGCAGTAAAATTTGGGCAAAAAGAAGCCTTAGCTTCCTTTCAAGATTCATCACCAGAAGGATAATGCCTATAACAGATTCATTTGTCTCAGGCAACTTTGCCATTATTCTGGATAATCCATAACGTCTCTTAGCTTCTCCAATCTTACCCTCAATGGCTACACGTTCTCTTAGATCCTGTTTTTCCTGTTTTAGATTATCATTCGACTTGGCAACTTTAGGGGGACGACCAAGAGGAGGTCCAGAAATCCGTATCCCATGTTCTTTACAAAATGCTCTGTTTTCCCTGGTCCGAAATATACTATCCACCTGTACTGTTTCAGGATAACAACCGTAACGTTCTCTGTATCTTTCTAGATGATCTATCAATGTTAATGATTCATTATAGTTATCCCAACTCAATTCTTCAAGCCTCGTATAACCTTCAACCAACGATAGTGATATCTTCGCTCCAAACTCTGTCGGCGATGAGGTCTTGCCCCTTATTATCGGACGAACATGCGGCTGTGATATGCTTACTAGTCTACCCTGGATACTATTTACTCTTTTATCATACATCTCTTTCTGCTGCCTGTATAATTCATTTATTACGAGCAAATCCCTGTATTGTTTAATGATAAGGAACTCTTTGATGAAAGCTCGTCTATATGCCTTAAATCACGAGATATATAGCGTAACTGTTTCCCCTTCGATTTCTTTATCTCTATATATGTCTTCCGGCACTTCTTCGCTATCTTTAAGTAATCTTTCCTTGCATTCTCCCTATATGTCCGAGGTTTCTTCTCCTTACCCTTAAGCGGATTATGTAATGCATCTATTATTATCTCAAGTTCATCTCTGGACTCGTTCAATAGGGATAAATCCGTAGGATACCTTATATCTGATGGCGCACATGTGGCATCAAGTATCAATTTACCTTCATTCTTATCTTCAAAATCCTCACTCTTATCATTATCAACACCTAAAGTAGTATCTTGTAGATCACCATCCTTCTATCATTGCCTATTGTTAATTCGTTTATACCATTCAGTATATCACTGCTTAAACGCTTTCTGAAGTGTACCATCATCGACGGATCGAAAGGTGTGGCATCTCTATACTCACTTAATCCAATGAAATATTGTAAATATGGATTCTCCCGTATTTGCTCTACTGTCTCCTCGTCTGTAAATCCACAACGCTCTTTTATTATCAATGCTCCGAGGGCCATTCTTAATGGTTTGGCTGGCGCTCCCATCTGTTTTGAAAATCTATATGAATATAACTTTTCTATCTCATCCCATGGAATCAGTTTTTAAAGCTTTATCCATCTATTGTCACTTCTCAGTTTGCCTCCAAAGGGAAGATAAAAGTCTGCGAATTCAAGCTGGTCCAATGATTTCTTTCGGTACATATTTTACTCCATGTGCAAGGGTTTTTAGCTTATCCTTACATTTTCCTTGCACTTAATGCAAGCATTATGTCACCAAAACACTCAAATTTTCAGTACTTTCG
>JAXHTS010000053.1 GCA_034190085.1 Spirochaetota bacterium | reverse complement strand
CATTTTCTAAATAATCTTCAAGATTATGAAAAGGAGTTAAGATCTATACTAACTGAAAAATTTGAAATTATTGGGAAATCCGTTATCTAATTTATTCGCAAACCTATTTAGAATGAGTATAAATACAGCTTGTGCCAATTTTAGCTACCTGTGCAAATCGCTCTTCTTGAGCCCTATATTATTCTACAATACTTCTATCAACATTAATCCAAATTTCCTGCAAAATAACAAATAAGCATAATATCAAGTAAGTTCTCAACAAATATTATGAGAATTAGAGTAATCTCATTAATACGGAAATTATGGTTCGTTTTAAGAAGTTACAATATTTATTAGTTTGCTATAAAATTTTACTTGAAAAATATCAAAATAATATTTTGTAATATTCAACAGAATGTATAAGGAGGAGACGGATGAAGAAATTGTCAGTAATTATTGTCGCTTTTTCTCTTTTCGGTAGTGTAACATGCTCAACAGTAGAGGGTCTAATGAGTGATACTAATAGCATGAAGGGTTTAGCAAGCAATATACCAGCTACAACATCAATTGGGGGAGTGGATTTTAAAAGAGGAGAAGTTTTATGTGGCTGGTATGAAGATTCTTCACTAATGAATAACAGCTATTATGCTGCAAAAATTTTAACACCAGCGACACCTGCCACGAAGAATCAGGCTGAGGTCCTCTTCGTAAAAGGAGAAAAGAAGTGGATAAAAACTGTTCTCCCATCACACAAGGCACAGAAGTCTGAACTGGGATTAAATAAAATTGTTCTCTTTCATGGATATGGATATCGAAAGGATATGAAACAAGACTTGTATAGAAAAGGTTCTTGGAGACTTGGAAGAATTACTTCAACCGATGAACTCTTTAAGGGTATAGTTGAGATCAAGGGCAAAAAGTATAATATAAAGTGGATAAGGGTGACAAATCAACCACTACATGAATAATGCTATCTAGAATAATCATATAAATTGATTTTTCAAGTTTTATTGATTCACGCTATTGTGATCAAATCAACGCTATCTTGATAAAATACAAAGGAAGTAGAGTAGCTATATCATTTTTGACTAATTCAGAAAATTCGTGAATATATAGCAGTATATATATTCACGAATTTTTACAGAATCAATTATGCTCCTTCAATTGATAAATATTAACAACCTAAGACTTAGTTGATCTGAATTTCTTTAATAAACCTAGAACTTTATCTAGCATCTCCCTAGAGTATACCTTCCCAACCATCTTATCCCATACTGGCCTAGTCCTTTTCTTAAATACCTCGATCTCCTGAGGGGTCATTTTCACTTCCTTACAGCCATATTTCAGCATTCCATTGAGAGAATCCCTATTAATCTTTCGTATTTCTGGATTTATAAAGTCCTCTAATTTCTTTCCCAATTTCATAATGCCTTTCTGATAATTAGGAGGTATCTTATTCCATGATTTCATCGATACTATCACCAAACCAGGATCCATTCTTATTGGAATGGGATTAATATAAAGAGTTATTGTATAGAGTTGAGCGGCTAACCACCAGACTGCTGGAGATATTGCCCCATCAACCACTCCTGATCTCATAGAAGGAACGACCTCTGGTACATTAACTGGAATAGGGCTAGCCCCAAGAGCTTTTAATACTTCAACCTCTAGAGGGCCATGCCAAGTTAATACCTTACTCTTTTTGAAGTCCTCAATTGTTTTCATTGGATATTTCGAAGAATAGAAATGCTCAAAATCCACATCAACCATTGTTAGAACCTTAAATCCATTTTTCTCAGCAAGTTTATCTACCGTTGGTCTTAATTTTTTTCTCACATAATGCACCTCATCCCAATTGTTGAAGAGAAAGGGGAGTTCCAATACAGATATACCAGGGCATACCATAGCATTAGCTGTTCCGGTAATCATTGCCCCCTGGAGTTGATCAATCCGCATTTTTGTTACATAGTCCTCTTCGTCTCCCATTACGCCCCCAAGATACCATACACATTTAACATCTCCATTAGTTGTATTTAGAATATCTTGTGTAAGATCAACTGTTAAAGTGCTTACCATTTTAATTGAGTCCTGCCCTAATGTTGCAAATTTCCAAATATGCTTAGGTTTTTTTCCTGCTAATAAATTCGACAAACAGATTCCTGTAAAAATAAATACCAACAAAACAAAGGCTGCCAAATAGCGTCTTCTTGATCTCATTCTTAATCTCCTTATTATTTGATGAAATAGATATCTCTTAAACTCCATTGGTTGTTCATTGGAGCATCTTAATCCCTATTCCCTTCCAAGAAAAAAACTTGTTAAGTTCCCATCACTACCATGCACAATAAATTATATTGAATTATTGTTAGCATTACTGTAAAAATACTTTTGTAAAATTATAATTCCCGTATTATGCTCCTATCGTCTATTATTGATGTTCATCAATAGCAATATTATGGGAATCGTCACTTTTACAGGATCGTTATTATTAGATATTATTTGTTTGTTGTTCTTTTGATAATATTCTACTATTAACTGAATTCATCAGTTGACGCAGAATTAAATTAAGTGCATACCTTTAATGTGCTGATGCAATCTTAGCTTTTATTCACTGGTAATACTTTTATCTGTATTAAATCTATAGTCTATGATCAATTTCGTTAACTACAATAGAATTACCGGTTGATAGCGTTTCTGTTATAATTAAGAGATATAGATTTGAATTCTATGACAACTACTCTACTTCATTAAGAGGCAATTGTGTTTGTAAAATAAATTTGATGGTATGCAATTAAGATATTTCTCCCACCTGAATGATCTAAATCATTGACATTTTATGATAATGTATTTATTAAATACAATATCATAGTTTATGTCAGTCTTTCCCTTAAATATTTTGCTACTGGAGGATACTAATTTATACCCTAGCGATAACAAAATGTAGTTAAACGGATGTACTTTGAATTCTATGTGTATATGTTATAGAATTTGCCAACCGTCTGTACTTTTTTTGGAAAAATATATCGCCTATACTTTCTGTCAATAAAAAAAAATAAATATACATAATGTTTAGAAAAAATATATAATTTGAACAAACAGGACTCCTCGTTAAGGTTCACAAAAAAATCCAACTACATTATAAAAAGTACAGGAGATATTTATATAATAATAAGTTGAAAAATAGTAGCCACCATTACATTATGGTATAATTTCAAAACATCATTAATAACAGACTTCCTACTCAAGGTAGGGAATGAGTAAATCGGAAGTAGGAACATAAGGAGGCAATTAGGGAGGTCTCAATTATTAAATAATGCTTCAATCAATATAAAAGGAGAGTATGGGATGAACAGTGATTATAAAGACTTGATAAGGGAAATGGAAGAGGGATCAATGCGAGCTATGGCTAAGCTGATAACTCGAGTGGAGAATCGTGAACATGGATGGTTGGATATAATGAAAGATATATACCCTAAAACAGGAAGGGCGCAAGTTTTAGGGATTACCGGCTCGCCTGGAGCTGGTAAAAGCACACTAACTGATCAGTTGATCCAAGTTTTTGTAGATAGGGGCCATAATGTTGGTATAATAGCTGTTGATCCTTCCAGCCCTTTTTCTGGTGGAGCTTTGTTAGGTGACCGCCTTCGAATGAACAAAATTAGCTCAATAGAAGGCGTATTTATTCGTTCCATGGCAACTCGCGGGGCTTTGGGGGGGTTGAGTCTAGCCGCGCGTGATGTAATAAAAATTATGGATGCATCAGGCAAGGACATTATTCTGGTTGAGACTGTTGGAGTAGGACAGGATGAGGTGGATGTGGTAAGAGCTGCTGATATTGTGATAGTTGTTTGTGTCCCAGGAATGGGAGATAGTATTCAGGCGATTAAGGCTGGAATAATGGAAATAGCGGATATTTTTGTTGTCAATAAGGCCGATAGAAAGGACGCTGATCAAGTTGTTTTGGATATCCAGAATATGCTCAACTTCGATTCCGAGGTATCTGAAGGAAGGAATATCCCCATATTAAAAACAATAGCTTCCACTGGCGAGGGCATATCAGCGCTTGCTGACGCGTTTTTTCAAGGATTAAATGAGAAAGAACGGAAAAAGGACTGGTATAAAGATCGGTTAAGGGAGGAAATCCTTGGTCTATTAGAAAAGGAGGTTGCACGGCATCTTCGCAATCAGTTTGAAAAAGATTCTAAACTTGAAAGCCATGTTGAGCATGTTCTTGCACGAGAAGATGATCCATACTCTATAGTGCAGATGATGATGGATAATCTTATTCATCCCTAACATTTTAATTTAAAGTGATTAACAACTCTCAGGTATTTGCATTATAGGAATACTATGATTCAAGTAGATATTCAAAGACTACAGAAAACCAAAAGATGCACCATATGATTCCAGATATCAATTGCAGGATTCAATATTTGTCAATTTCGCTATATAAAATCCTATGAATTCATCATCTCGTCATTACTTAAGGTTGAATTTGACTAATGAAAAGTGAGGAACTTTAAAATGGTAAAGAGAAAAACAGTATCCTATGATGAAGTATTAAAGAAGGATTTTTATTGTCAATGTGGAACCTGGATTTATTCTCCACAGATGAATGAAACGAAAATTGATGATCAAAAAAATGAGGTAACATGTATTGGTGGTGGCTGTACAAAGCAAGATGAGGATGGTGAATTCATGGAGTGTCCTGAATGTAAAATGCCTTATTATCTTGTCTAACTATTGATGAACCTCCTGCTTTAGTGTAGGGATATTTTTGTTAGTTTACCCCTTTATGTATGACATCTCACCTCCATGAATGATGTGAATAATTTTTAACACAAGAATGATAATTCTTTTTGGTATGAAAATATATCCTTTGTCATTCCAGCCTGAGTGCCAGAATCTTTTTTTTATGTTAGAAGATTATAGATTCCAGCATTCGCTGGAATGGCATCAGAAATAATATTCTTAATAAAATTAGACACCGCCTTTTATACAGAGGTTCATTTTCGAACATTGAAATTATTCCTAAATACTTGTAAATATTCTATCTATGATTTATTTTATTGACAAAAATATCAACTGATGAATATTGAGTAGAACTTTCGATGGATATGTATAAGTTAATGATATACCCTTATATCTAAACCATTGGTTGATAATTAAGGTATTGTTATCTGTACTTTTTTAAAAGGTTATTATTTAACAGGTAAACCTATACAAGGAGTTATTAGTCTGAAAATTTTCGAGAATGCTTAATATGCTCGAAAATGTCATACATTAATTATTCAGTGCTTCGCGTAACAACAAGCAGATGTTACAGATTCGACTTACTGTATTTTTGGTCTGCCTCTATTCTTGCTACTGATCCGCAGCGCAATTACTATATGAGATATTTTGAGAAAAGGCGATGAAAATTATTAGGATAATTTCCATCATAATATTAATTTTAATTATAGCAACAGGTGCTTATTCCCGTAGGAGAAGAGGTGTTGACTATTTCCTTAAACCTCAGTTGGGTTTATGGTTTGGACCAATAACTCCAGTCTATACAACGAGAAAGTATGTGGATACCAATCTTGGCGGTGGAATTTTTTTTCGTTATAATTCTCCTATTAAATCATTAAAATATGGAATTGATGGATCATATCAATATTTTGAATCCAAAGGCGTAAATACCCTTTCCTTATGGCCTGTGTATGGCAGTTTGATTTATCGAGCGCCGGTAATAAAGCAATTTCCATTAAAATTTCAATTTAAGGTTGGTGCTGGAACTAGTTATGTTAAGATTAGACCCGATAGGGATCACCAATGGGATCCTGTTGGCATGCTGGGCTTTGAGGGTTCCTTCCCAGCGGGGAAGATTTTAAATATTGGATTGCGAGTTGATTATTTACTTATATATGAAGAGCATATTGATGGAGCAAGTAGAAATGGGCATATTCTAAATACTGGTATTACAGTGTATTTCAATATATAATGGTAAGATACGTATTCAAAGGTATAATCTTTTTGCTTGAATTTTTTAAATATTTAAATATGTTTAAATTATTGAAAATACTAATTTTACATAGCAAATTATTTACTCCATGGAAAGCTGCAACGCTTAAATGCCTTATTATACTGATTTTTGTTCATTTTGTTGTGATTGTTGGTATCATCGGGTGCGGCGAGAAACCATTATTCGATGAGTTGGCGACAAATAGGCTTAAGGTTGTATTAAAGGGAACTTATGAATCGAACAATCCACGTCCATGGAATGGGAATTATCCCCAAGATGATTCCGTTGATGACTTTATCGATTCCTCAGATCAAACTCATCCCTCACCAATGGTAAGGCCAGACGTATTTATGCTTGATATTGCTGAACTGAAAATTGTTGACACTACTGGGAATCATCAACAATTGTTTGCCAATTATAGAAAAACTTACACCTTTCCTTTGAATGATGTTGAATCCTTTTTTAATGGCACTGGCGTGTTGTATGAGAACGATGATATTAGACCGATGTTTCCATGGCAGTATATTAAATTATATATCCGAAAGATGATATTTGACGGTAGTAAGGAATATTATCTCGTGGATGATGATGATGAATTTAACAATATGGGCGAATGGATATTTAATAAAAATCTTGAATCAATTTTTCGTGAAGAGACCGTTATCGGATTTGATTTTAATTGGTTACAGGTTAATACATATTATGATAGCCTTCTCAATTATTACAATAGCATAAACAGAGTATTCCCTATGGTTATATCTATTGAGGATGGTTTAATTTTCGATATTAACAATGAAGCCACAGTGCTTGAGATTCGGATTGTTATTAAAAATTTTCTTAAGAAGTATGAATATGATTATTATGGTAGTGAGGATGGTCTTCACTATGTAAGACATTATTATGCGCTCTCTGATTGGCTTAGAGACGTGAAAAGGGATGAGTTAGTAATTGGAGGGAATGTGTTAGCGGTTGCCAGAACCTATGTTATAGGCAAGACCGCCACATTGACTGGGGACGCTGGAATAAACAATTGCTATGTCGTTGCAATTGATGGTGATCATGATATTGGCGAATATATTGCTGCTGATAGGACTAGACCGGGATCGGACGGGTTGGGTGTCAATGAACCAAAGCTACCTAATCAAGGTATATCGAGTGACCTTGAATCCATTTTAGAATATCATCTCAAATTTGAGAAATATAAGGAAGATTATAACAATTTTGTGGATTGTGTAGATTGTGTTGAATGTGATGACTCTGAAGCTTGTGTAAATTGTGATGTCTGTAATAGCAGCGAGGAAAAGGAGTATATCGGTTATGAAGAAGGATGGAAAGATTATAATTTCAGACTAAGTAGTTATAAGATTCCAACATTAGCAACATGGGTAGAGGATTCTGACAATACCTTTATTCTGGAAAATGTCCCTGTTGGGAAAACCTATAGTATTTATCGCTCAGTTAATGGCAATGAGTCAGGAGAATTGCCGGGAGATTTTGAACTAATTGGACAAATAACCATTGGATTGGAGCATGCAGGTCAGACGTTGAGTGTGCCAGGAATTTGATATATAGAACAGAAAGTTTATCTATAAGATATATAGAATGAAAAAGGTTGTGCAGAAATATGGAGGAACCTCTGTAGGATCAGCAGAGAGGATTAAGGCTGTTGCTAAAAGGATAAAGGATTATGTTGTTAATGATTATTCTGTAGTTACAGTTGTGTCTGCAATGGGGAAGACTACCGATTCTCTGGTTGAACTCGCATATGAGATCAGTGAGAACCCTAGCAAACGGGAAATGGATATGCTTCTCTCAACAGGCGAACAGGTCTCTGTCGCCTTGTTGGCTATGGCTCTTCATGAAATTGGTATTGATGCAATATCATATACAGGTTCCCAAGTGAGGGTAATTACTGATGGAAATTTTTCCAATGCTCGGATACAGAGAATCTCTACTGAGAGGATTGAAAATTCACTCCAAAATAATAGGGTTGTTATTGTAGCGGGATTCCAAGGCATTGATGAAGAGGAGAATATTACCACCTTGGGAAGGGGGGGAACAGATACATCTGCTGTCGCTTTTGCGTCTGTTCTAGGAATATCGGATTGTGAGATATATACTGATGTTGATGGTATATATACAGCTGATCCAAGAATCATCTCTAAACCCAAAAAGCTGAAAGAGATCAGCTATGATGAGATGTTGGAGCTTGCAAGGCTTGGGGCCAATGTTTTGCATTCCAGGGCTGTTGAGTTTGCAAAAAAGTATAATGTGAGGTTACATGTTCGATCCAGTTTATCATATGATGAAGGCACAATTGTCATGCCCAGGGAGGGTGTAATGGAAAAGTATGTAATTAGTGGCATAACCTCAAAAGTAGATGAAGCGAAGGTTACACTACGGAATATTCCAGATATACCTGGAGTTGCTGCGGATCTATTTGAAAAGCTAGGCGAAAATAAAATTAATGTTAATATGATAGTACAGTCAACAGGTATTGATGAAATGGCATCAATATCCTTCACAGTATTAAAGAGCGATCTTAAGTGTACGCTTGAGTTATGTGAAAAGTTGGGAAAGGAATTAGTGGAAAGCTCGATAGATTATAAAGAGGATATAGCAATTGTATCTGCAGTTGGTGTTGGAATGCTTTCTTCTTATGGGATTGCAGGAAGGATGTTTAAGGTTTTGTCTAATAATAACATAAATATTGAAATGATCTCAACCTCTGAGATTGGGATTTCATGTGTAATTGATGGTAAGCATGTTGAGCTGGCATCACAGGTAATTCATGATGAGTTTATCGGCTAACGTTTGCATTAGCAAAGATATGCATAATAAGTGTGAGAATAGCGCCATACATATGTTCTCATACAGATAGCATGGATAAGTGTTATTAATTGCTACCTTTGTGTGGATAATCATAGGGGAATCATTAAGGGTATGATACGGATTGGAATATTGTATGGAGGTAGATCACTTGAACATGATGTTTCACTATGTTCTGCCGCTTCAGTAGTTTCAGCGATTGATAAAGATAAGTATGAAATAATTGCGGTTGGCATTGATAGGGATGGCAAGTGGTATGTACAGGAAGAGCCTGTGATTGAAATTGATAAGAACTTCGGTAAAGTGTTGGCGTTAAAGAGGAGAGGAAGATGGTTTGTCAATCATTTTGAAGATGACATGAAACTTAACCTATACAATTTAGATAATAATGAAAAAATAGAACTGGATGTTGTTTTTCCAGTTATTCATGGGAGTTTCTGTGAGGATGGAAAGATTCAGGGGCTTCTGGAACTTGCCATGGTTCCATATGTTGGCGCTGATGTCAAGGGTTCGGTTGTGGCAATGGATAAGGATGTGACAAAGAGGCTATTAAGGGATGCCAACATCCCCGTAGTCCCATGGATTTTTCTTAGTAGTATGGAATGGTGTAATTATTCCAATAACGTTGAAATGATCGTTGAAGAGTTAGGTTTGCCACTTTTTGTAAAACCCTCAAATACTGGCTCTTCTGTTGGTGTAATGAAGGTTAGTGAGGAAAATGAGCTTTTAGCGGCTATAAAATACTCCTTCACCTTTGACAATACTGTTATTATTGAGAAGAGTATTAACTGTAGAGAAATAGAGTGCGCTGTTTTGGGAAATCATTTCCCTGAGGTTTCAATGTTGGGTGAAATCATTCCACATCATGAATTCTATTCATATGAGGCTAAGTATATTGACCCTGATGGGGCAGAATTGAGGATTCCGGCTCAGATTAGCAAAGAGCTAGCTGATGAAATTAGGCAGACAGCAGGGGAAGCCTATAGAATTCTATGTTGCAGGGGAATGGCAAGGGTTGACTTTTTTGTAGAGAAGGATGAGAGCGCATATTATATCAATGAGATAAACACGATACCAGGATTTACAAACATAAGCATGTATCCAAAATTGTGGGAGAGTGCTGGATTAAGCTATAGTGATTTGATTGATAAACTGATTACTTTAGCCTTTCAGAGTCATCAAGAGAGGGTGAAAATAAAGAGTTATTAGAGATGATTTGAGTATGAATCCTGTTGATGGATGAATTAGTAGAAGATGAGATTTAGGAAGAATTTGAAAAATTATTGAAAATGAAAAAATATAAGGCTATACATTTCGATATGGATGGGGTTATTGTGGATTCCATGAGATATCATGCACGATCGTGGCAGACAGTATTTGCGGAATATGGCATATCAATATCCGAAAAGGATATTTTCAGAAGGGAGGGGATGCCGGGCATTGATTCAATCAAGGATATATTTAATCAATATGGATTAACCCCACCAAAGAATAATGAACTCATTAACCTCCTAGAAGAGAAATTAAGAATATTCGAAGGATTTGAGATAGACGTTTTCCCCTTTGTTAGGGAAATATTGGACTATTTAACCTGCAAGAAAATTCTTCTCTCTTTGGTTACCGGTTCCTTGAGAAGATCTGTAGCGCATGTTATACCCGAAGGGATGGAAAAATATTTTGACGTAATAGTAACAGTAGATGATATAAAAAATGGCAAACCTAATCCAGAGCCATACATCAAGGCGATGGGGAAATTGCGCGTTAGTCCAGATGATTCTCTAGCAATTGAAAATGCGCCGCTTGGAATCCTTTCAGCCAAGAGAGCCGATCTCTGTTGTTATGCAATAGCAACCTCCCTCTCAGCATCTTTTTTAAGTGAAGCAGATAGAGTATTTGAAGATCACGAAACACTATTTGAGTATCTGAAACAATGCTTATAAAAATTATAATGAGATATATAAAAAGCTGTAATAAATTTCATTATGAACCTGATAGGTATTTGAAAATGCTCAGGTGCTATGGATGAGCATGAACTGAAGGTTGCTAATGACTTTAGCATTCCTGCAACACATATAGTCATCTACACATTTAATTATTTGATAAAGGATTATTGATATCAACCATAATGATGCCTGCCCCACAATAAGGACTCAGTACTAACCTTGAAAATTATATGAATCATATAAAAATTGGTTTTGATGAATGAGGATGTGAAATGTAAGGCGAATAACAGAGTTGAGTTGACTTATGGAAAGAACTGTGATACCCTTAAATGGTGGGATTTAATTATATTATGAATTGTATGTGATGTTAAGTATACTCTTATCCTTTTCGGGGATTGATGATGAGTGAAGGTTGGAGAGAAAAAATTGTAGATGTTGATGAGGTGATTAGAAGGATAAAACCGGGGGATAGCTTGTTTTTAAGCACCGGTACTGGTGAGCCTCGAACTCTAATAAAGAGCATGTTGACTTCAGAAGAGGGCAACATCATGGATGTTGAACTCATTCAGCTCGTGAGTATAGGCGATACTGTTTCCATTGAGGAGAAGTATCCGGACTCCTTTCGTCTCAAAACCTTTTTTGCTGGTTGGGTTGCATATAGCGCAATAGCCGAGGGCAGGGTGGATCTTATACCTGCGCGTTTTTCAAAGATCCCGTCTCTTATAAGTTCAGAAACCCTGCAGATAGATATAGCTTTTGTACAGATTTCTCTTCCTGATGACAGGGGTTATGTTAGTTTAGGTGTATCGGTTGATGCAGCGCGTCAGGCAATCGAACAAGCGTCCTTTTCTGTGGGCGAGATCAATCCTGAGGTGCCTTATACATTGGGGAATACATTGATTCCGGTAGACGCATTCGATTGCTTTGTTGAGAGTAGTGATCCTGTAATTGAGATTTCTAGACCCAACATTCATCCTGTATTCGATGGAGTGGCTAAGAATATCGCAGAATTGGTCAATGATGGGAGTTGTGTTGCATTTTCCTTGGGTTCGCTTTATGAGGCTTTGGCTAAGCAGCTTACAAACAAGCGTGAATTGGGCATACATTCCGCTTTCGTTACTGATGCCATTATGGATCTGATCAAGAGTGGGGCTGTCACAAATCAACGCAAGGGGTCCTTCCTTGGGAGAAGCGTTGTATCCTATGCATATGGAACACGGGAACTTTATGACTGGTTGCACAAAAATCCATTAGTTGAGTTTCAAGGGATTGATGTTGTTGCGGATCCAAAAGAGATTGCCAAGCAAGATAATTTTATCATGATATTCCCATCGCGTCAGGTAGACCTGACAGGGGAGGTGGCCTTTCATACAGGACGAGGGCGCATTTCTGCAGGGCCTGGCGAGTCTCAGGATTATCTATCCGGTGTATCTATGTCTGAGGGTGGTAAAATAGTTATAGCTCTGCCCTCTCGCAATCGAAACCTTGAATCAAACATCCTTCCCATATTAAAGGACTATCAGGATTCCTTGGCAGGACGCAATTTAATCGACTATGTTGTTACGGAGAATGGCATTGCAGCCCTTAGGGGACGCACAGTTCGCCAGAGGGCAATGGCTCTAATCGATATAGCACATCCAGATTATCGTGAAGAATTGATCAATCAGGCTAAGGATATGAATCTTATTTATAAGGATCAGATATATATTCCTGAGTCAGCAACCCATTATCCCAATGAGCTTATTGAAACAAAAATGTTTCCAGGGGATTTGATGGTAAAATTTCGTCCCATATTGCCATCGGATGAAGAACAGATGCGCAGGCTCTTCTATAGATTCTCTGATAAGGCCATATATTATAGATATTTTTCTCCAATGAAGGCCATGCCCCATTATAAGATGCAGCTTTATGTTAATGTAGATCATCACGATATACTCTCTTTAGTGGGTGTGGTTGGAGATTCTGGTTATGGAACAATAATAGCAGAGGGGAGATATGTTATGTGGCCTGATAAAAGATGTGCTGATTTGGCTTTTGTAGTTGATGAAGGATACCAGAATCGAGGTATTGCCTCTTATCTTCTCAAGCGTTTAATCGAGATAGCCAAAGAGCGAAATATTGAGGCTCTAACCGCTGACATACTCTCTTCTAACAAGTCCATGCTGCATGTTTTGGAAAAGGCTAATATACCCTACAAGACCAAGGTCGATCATGGTGTATATCATCTCACCATCCCCTTAACACAGGAATCGGAAGAAGGATCAAAACCCAAAAAATCCAAGCTTTGGGGCAAGCTCTAATAACTATTCTTCTTATGCTTAATCCAATTTATGTTTATGAGTCAAGAGTACCCTGATTTATTTTCAGTTGATTGGACTTCACATGTTTGTACTTTCAATGAAGTCCAATTTTAATAGGTCTATACCTGCTTTATGGCGCAATTTTTCTGCCTATCATCAGTGATGTTCCCATACCTGTATCTTCTTTTATGATGCCAGAGAGTCCGGCATCTTCCATCCATCGCTTTACATCTGACTCCGTATAGGTATCTCCAGACGATGTTGCAACAAGCATGTTCAATGAGAATATGGCTCCAAAGGTTGGAGCTGTCCTGTCTTCAGACATAATGAAATCCTGTACAACAACCTGTCCATTAGGATTCAAGGCCTTGAAGCATTTTTCGATTAAACTCATGTTCTCCTTGTAGGAATTGCTATGGATGATAGCTGATAAAAATATTAGGTCAAAACCGCTTCCAAGATCGTCAGTAGTGTAATCACCAACAATTGTATCAATTTTGTCAGCAAGCCCCTCACCTTTTATGTAATCCCTTGTTAGAGATATCACATTGGGAAGATCAAACACGGTGGCTACTATGTTATCCTTCACATTTACAAAAGCCATTGAATAGGCGCCTGAACCACCTCCTACATCCAGTATGGTTGAAACATCTGTGAAATCAATCAATGAAACAATGCCCTTTGCCTGCATGCTTGCGCGTTCGTGCATTGCAGCGATAAATGCGGTTAACCAATCCTCACCCCTATCATTGATATGCTGAGCTATAACTGATGTGCCATTGCGCACAGCCTCGGTGAGGGTGCCCCATGCGTCCCAGAGGTGTGTGGTATGCATCAATCCATTTATGTAGCTTTTTTTCCCTTTAACAAGAAACTGTGAGCTTTCGGGCGTGTTCGAGAACATCGATTCATTTTTATTTAGCATGCCTATTGCGCATAAGGCATTCATCAAGCGCTCAGTAGCTCGCTCATCTGTCCCAATTGAATCTGCAACGTCTTTTGCGGATTTACTGCTTTCGCCTAAGGTTGTAAATAGGTCCAACTCGTATGCTGTAAGCAGTATTCTGCTTCTATGAAAGGACCATGCCATTTGCATGATATTACCGGGTGAAAGTTCAGCATCGTTGCTCATATATTCATCCTCCTTCTATTCATTAGAGTTTTAAAGACCGCTGCTTTCAGCAGAGGTATAAATCCATCGATGTCAAACTTCAGGTTATAATCCCTTATTAGAGGTTACACCTTGGAATAAAATATAAAAATCATCGCGTTAAAGGGTGTTAATTGACTTAGATTTTATAGAGAAAGAGGGTAATTTAATCAGCAACTTCTATGAATAGACGTCGTCCTTTGACAAACCTTTTTCTCCACCACTTCGCACTGAGATTATCGTTTATCACTCCCCTGCTAGAGGAAGCGTGTGAGAAGGTCTTTGCCGATGTCACAAGCCCCACATGAGTAATCTTTGATCTATTTGGTGATGCAGAAAAAAAGACCAGATCCCCCTCCCTCAAGCTTTTTCTCTTTACTAATACGCCTGATCGTGATTGTTTTGCCGTGCCATGAGGAATTTTATCCGACGGTACCCCAATTTTTTTATCAATAAGAATGATCCTCGTGAATCCTGAGCAATCAATACCACCCCTCCCCTTCTTCTCGCCGAATTTATATGGTGTTCCTATCCAGGGCTTTATCGTTTGATATAATTTTTTTCTGTTTAGAATTTTCCAGTTCTTATAAGACGGTTTGGAGTACTTATCTTCTAATTCAGGTATTATCCCCTTTTCCCGGTCAATTTTTTTATTGACCTTGGGATCATTAGGGATGCTGATATTGCTGATATGCTGGATGTTGTGTTCTGCATGATATGTATGATCAATAATATCCTTCAACATTTTAGGTGAACTTACCTGAGAGTTCACAACATTGTGAGCCTTGGATAGGTTATGCATTATTTCCTGAGATTTCTTTTCCTTCACCGATTGACCAATAATATCTTCAATAATCGATACCAGATTTTCAGAACTGATTTTAGCTCCATTTGGAGGGAGTCTTTTTAGCAATAATGAAGCAGTCTTATTTATATTTAATTTTGAGTTGCGAGCGAGCACAAGCCCTCGCCCCCCTGTAAGCGTTGATACCCCATCCCATTTCAATAATACCGTCTTACCCAGAAAAGATTGGCGAATCTCCTCAGGTATTTGCGCTTTTTTTGTCTCACGGTTATATTGTACCATCAGTATAAAATCTTTAAGAGGGATATCCCTTTGTGCTATTAGCGGGATCAGATCTTCCGCATCCTGGAAGGAGGCACCTGCCTCATCAGCATGATACATATAAACAATAATACGTGCAACCTCAGCAGGTTCAAGATGTTCCATTATGGCCCAGGGTATTATTCTTTGAGTAATCCTATTTATTTTATCCCTGTTTTTTTTGATCTTCTCTAATCTAAATCTTCCAGCTTTAAATGAGTATAATCTCTTATTAACTTCAAAACGAATCTTGATAGTCTGTTGGGCAGTAAAATCCTGCTTCAGCGTACTGTCAAGTGTATCTGCATAGAGATCAACAACGAACAAAAGAATAAGAACAGTGGGCAGTGTATATTTTTTAATTAACATAATTATTTTTTGCATATGTGTTATAAAAATACTGATTTCTTACTCCTTAGTGAATAGTCTACTTTAGACGCAATACGCGTCGTTTAACGGATGCATTATATTAATTCATTACTCGATAATCCCAAGATATGTCTTGCAATTATAAGGTGCTGTATCTGTCCTGTCCCCTCGAATATGTCCAACACCTTAGCGTCACGCATCCATTTCTCAGCTAGTTCATTTTGAGAAAAAGCAAGGGGCCCAATGATTTCACAGCATTTCTGAGTGATTATTGTGGCAGAGCGACCGCCCTTTGCCTTGCACATCGATGCCTCAAGGCTGTTGGGCATCCCATTATCAGCCATCCAAAATGCTCTCCAGGATAAAAGCCGCATGACGTCTACAGTGGCTTCCATTAGATAAAATTCCTTCTCTTTGCTCGATACATTGTTAACATTTTTGCTATAATCCAAAACAAATCCATTCTCTTCCATTTTCTCTCTAGTAAAATCTACAGCGGCTCTTGATATTCCCGTTGCCATGATCCCTACTGCAGGTCTGACATTATCAAAGGACTTCATAACTCCCTTAAATCCTTCAGTGGATCTTTTTTTTACCTCAGCGCTGCCAAGGATATTATCCCTTGGGATTCTGCAGTCAGTGAGTGTAAAGCTGCCTGTATCCGATGCCCTCAGTCCCATCTTCTTTTCCAGCTTAGCCAGTTCAAATCCGGGGGTTCCCTTCTCAATTACAAAGGATTTCACACCAGCTTTCCCTGCTTTACTATCAACAGTTGCCCAAATAATTGCATTATCGCAGCGATCAGCGGCTGTGACAAAAATTTTTTCCCCATTCAATACCCATTCATCACCATCGAGCTTTGCTGTGGTGCTGATCGAGCCTGAATCAGATCCAGTGCCAGGCTCAGTAATAGAAAAGGCCGTCCATTTATTCCCAAACCTCTCTAACTGTTTATCCGAGGCTAAGGCAATAAGGGCTGGATTACCCGGTGCTGCGTTTGGTATGGACATCATCAACCCAACATCTCCCCATGCTAGCTCTTCAATGGAGATTGCTTCTCTCATACGCCTGCCTAAACCTTCTTCTTTAGGTCTATCCCCCTTCTCCTTTTCATTATCCTTCTTTTGGGGACGCCTTACCCTAGATTGGGTTCTACGTAACACTTCCAGCTCTTTAGGGTATTCATGCTCTGCTTCATCATATTTTATAGCTATAGGTCTGAACAAATCCTTTGCAATGCTCTGCATATTAGCTTTGAGTTGTAACATCTTTTCAGGTAATTCCATCCCTATCATATCAATCTCGCCTTTATCTGAAAATAATTCAAGAAAATCTGAATTTTATATAATTATAAAAATCTCCCCACGCCCTCAATATCGACCAAGGAATAATTCGTTGGAATTTTCTACAAAATAATACAAAAGTCAACATAAAAAAGTATAATGATAGATGCAGTTATTATTAAGCATATTCAAAAATAAGTAAGGTATTGTATAATTTATCAAAGAGGTGAGGGATGGTTTAAGAATTTATAGAAATGCGAGTAAGTGTATCTCATTAGATTAAGTTGCAATTTAGCTATGATTACAATTGAACAAGAAGGTCAGCTATCGTTCAATATAGACAGAAATTAACGAGGAGAGACTTCTTTCCACCAATTTGGATAAACCGAAGCAACCCCTCTTGCATCTCTTAGATTATTTGAGATATCCAGGCTAGCCATCCCTGGGGGTGTTTCGATGATATATGCGTTATGATGAGAAGAGATACGTTTAATTATTTTAAGTTTATTAGATTCTGCCCAACGATTCACCCTTTTACGATCCCAACGCTGTTCCATAAAAACTATTATATTACCAGGCAAGGCTCTTCTTTGACCAGAAGAATCTCTAAATACAGGTGAATAATTACCATTCAAGTTTGATGGAATTCTCCCCTTCTTAAGTGTATCTTTCATTTTCTTATGTGTGATTTCCCAGAGATTAACGCCAGCCTTGCTATATACAATCTTTGCATTTGCATCTGAATTACTTATGTTATTCCTCTGGTTTGTGTCATTGATAAATTCCGCTATTAAACTTGGCAAAATTTTCAATCTTCTCTTTATTTTCCCATCATGCCAGATAACCTCGGTGCAACATTTACTGTTACCTTTTTTATAATCCTTTTTCTGTGAGAACAGAGGAGCATTAGATAGAACCAAGTATAAATATATACATATAAGAATTGTTGTAGAATTAATAGAAACCTTCATTATTCCCTCCCGTAGAATTTCATGCTCCAATCTATTAGACTTCCTGTGTCCGCTTGTTGCAAATCCTTTATATTTAATGTCCAGACGCCAATAGGAGATTCATCTAGGTGACGCGCAGAGCCAAATGTAAAGGAAGCGGCATCATTAAAATAGCTGCATCGTGTCTGTGTCGCTGACTGATCTGATATTTCATAACATATATGCTTTTCGGATAACACGCTATCGGTTCCTGACGGAGAGGTTAGAATTATTTCTAAATCCCCTGAATAGGAGTGGTCTATAGTAACTTCAATTGATACATATTCAATTTTTATAAAGTCAATCCCTGAGGATATTGAAATGGTATCCGATATGCCAGTTGAGTTATTATCTGGGATTGTTATGTTGACACTTTTAGAAGGGGTTGAATAGGTTGACTGGTCTGGGATATTGGTCCATGATTTTGTCATATTAACAGCAGCTTCAGCATCTATACCTCCAAATCCATATTTGTGGTTTATATTATAACCCCCTCCATTTGTTGTCCAGTCGGTGTCACTGGCATCTACCTTTTTAGCGGTTTTAGCAAGGATAAGCCTTACATCTCTCCAGGAAAGGTTAGGATTTGTATTTAACATGAGCGCTACTACACCCGCAGCAAGTGGAGTAGCCGATGAAGTGCCGCCAAATGTGTCAGTATAATCGCCTGGATCATAACCCTCTTCTCCAGTAATATCAGTTGTGGTTATACCGGAGGCGCCTCCGCTTGAGTAGGTGCATACCCATAGATTGGCTCCCTTTTCAGAATAATAGGCCCTTTCTCCATTATCTGCCAAGGCGCCAATTGCCATTACACCATAGGAATTGGCATATCCATCATAATTTGAGTTGTCAATTTCATTGCTGGGTGAGCTGGTGGGTTTGCCGCCATTCCCCGCTGCCCATAGATAGATGATGCCCTTGCCATCCCTGCCTGTTCCCAGACCCTCGGCAATACCAGCTAACCAGGATGAGTCCGCTGGAATTAGTTGACCAGTATAATCCGGAGGTCCCCAACTGTTGTTAGATATATGTATATTATTATTATTACGTATCATCGCATCAAACTCATTAGCGCTGTTAATTGCCTGTAAAAGATTATAGCATGCCAAGCATGCACATGGTGCGACGCCTCGCCCTCCGCTATCGTTCATATCCCTGGCTGCGAGTACTCCAGCTACTGAGGTGCCATGACTTCCAAGGGTTACATTGGTGCCGTTAGTTAGATAGTTATAGTTTAAATTTGGATAGATGGCATAGTACAGATCTTCATGATCAACATCAAGCCCATCATCTACTACTGCGATTACAATCCCCTCGCCCTTGTTCCCTGAATCCCATACTGAAGTTACATTTACATCCTCTCCAGGTGTGCCTCCACCCTGGCCTCTATTTTCTAAATGCCATTGGTCTGCATAAAGGGGATCATCTTGGGATGAATCATCGCTGCATATACAGGTTTGTGGATTTATTAACCAATAGGGAAAATCAGGGTCATTATCGTCTTTATCACATCCAGTAAAGGGAATGAGGTGAATGACGAATCCAATTGATATGATAATCAATTTTTTATTTACAATAGGGTTCATTATTAAATCCTTAATCATAATGATAGATAAGACAATAGGATTATTCTGTTCGATTATACTATATTGTATGTTATTTGATTTTTGTCAAGTATGTGTTTGATTGTATATTTTTATTATAAGGTATTCTTACAATTAATTGTATTATATTCACTAGTTATCTCAATCCGAGAAAGAGACGCTTTAAAATTTTATCCTTTAATAGTATTTTTTCAATTATTATTGGGAAAAGAAGCGCACATGTTAAACCTAATGGAAACGAAATATCTGTATTGGTGATACCTATTCCTTTTAATGCGATTCTACTTCCAGCGGAAAAGAATACATGAAATAAATAAATAGCATAAGAATAAAAACCGAGTGAAGCCAGGATGTTGATTTTTTTTCTAAATTGTATCAGAAGAAATGTTCCAGAAAGACCCACGGAAATACTTAAAATAGGAGTATAACATGTCTGTAATTGAAATTGGTTAAACCAAATGAGCTGTTGAGTGATGATTGTAGCTGAAAAGAATACCAATGAAAATGTAGTAATGAGAGGTGTTTTTAACTGATTGCCGAAACGTGACAATCCACATCCAAGGATAAAAAAAGGTAATAGATAAAGAGCTTTGTTAAAGCTAAAAAAGTTTATTGGGTGTTTAATAAAAAGATAAAGAATGATTACAATAAAGAGACAAAATAACCATTTCTTTATCGTTTCTTGTAGTTCAAAGTAGTCAATTACAGCAGTTATAATAAATACTAGAAAGATAGCTTGGAGAAACCAGAAGTGTTGAAAGGGAAACAGGTATATCTTCCATATGTTTATAAGTTGGGTAGGAGTATTTATGTTTGGTACAATTGTCTGTGTAAGAAAATGAATAGTTGATACAGTAAAAAGGGGTAGTATAAGGCGCCTGGCTTTACCCCTTAGGAAATAACCCAGTTTCCCCTTTTCAAGAGGACGCATACTATAGACAAAGCCTGAAATTACTGTAAATAGTGGCATGCGTAGATATTTAAAGGAATAGTAAAAATAACGATAAAAGGAATCATCAGATACACGTAATCCCTCTGTAGAAACATTTCCGATTACGTGTCCTGCAACCATAAGGATAATAGCGATTCCACGTAGTGTTTCAATTCTTTGGTCTTTGTTGATGGGCATATTCGATTTTTCTGTAATTTGCAGATAAATTATACTACTCTATATAGATTTATTGTACAACGATTGTGTAATAAAAAAAGTCTAAATATGTGAAAACTGCTGACCTTATCAGAGGTTGAATGTAAAACATTCTGGTTATTAAATCTCATAATCAATGAGGTTAAGTAAAACTGAATATTTTTACTAACACCTGAAGATATCAATAATTATTTAAAATAGTCATAAATTTTTTGCACAATTGAGGTTGTACCATCAATATTATAGTTATATAATGAATAATATCTAACTGCTATTATTAAGATGATACGAAAATTGGTTGATTTTATTTACTAATGTTGTCAAGAGTCTTGATACAATATTTTACTAGTGAATGTAAGGTTATTACTTAACAATGAATGATCTGAGAATCGTCCTGATTGTATTAATGCTTCTTCAGTCTCTATACTGGCCTGGAAACCTTGAATCATACAATCCTTTAATACTGGAGGAGTTTATCTTGATGATCTTTTCCCAATTGCATTTTGTTGAAAGATTTCATTTAATATAGATTTTAGGATCGATTCCCACAATTTATATCCTTTTTTATTAAGATGTAACTTATCTTGTAGAAATAAATGATTGTCTGGTTTACCTTTTGAATTAAATATAGGTGTGGCTAAATCTATATATAGTAGATTATTGTTCTGTTTGTTATAATGTTTAACTATTCTATTTACGGCTTCCATGTTTCCCCAATACATCCATCGCTTGATACTGGGTTTTATTGGAATATAAATGAATTTTACAATGGGATTGTCTTTTAGTATTTTTTTTGTTATTTCCTTGTAATCTTCAAATACCTGACTAACAGATTTACGAGAAGCGATATCATTATCGCCAGCATAAAAAATAATAATGGAGGGTTTATATTTTTTTATAACAATATCATAATAAAAAATTATATCAGAAATATGGGATCCTCCAAATCCACGGTTAATTACTGGATGTTCCGGAAATGCCTGAGATGTTTGCCACATTTTAATACTTGAGCTTCCTACAAATAATACAGCATTTTTGGGAGAGCTATTCTTTCTATCCCATTTGATATACTGATTAATCTCATCCTGTAATCTTGTTGGATCTGGATTCGGAATTGGATTGTAATCTGCCCTGAGATTAGATTGGGCAATAATGAGACAATATAATACTACTAATTTCAATAAAAATTGGTTCATTTATAATAATAGATATAGCGTTTTGATATTTATTATTTTGAATTGAAAAAAATCAAGGAAAAAGGAATATTTATGAATAATTTATTATTATCGTTGCTTTCTTTAGGAGTAATTCAAGGCATATCTGAATTCTTACCTATCTCATCATCTGGTCATTTAGTGCTTTTTGAAAGCATTCCATTTTTTCGGGAGACTTTAGACGCTTCAGGAGAAAATATGGAATTGTTTGTAAATGTCTCTTTGCATCTGGCGACTCTTATGGCAGTTGTAATTTATTTATGGAGAGATATTATTAGATTATCAGGGGGGCTTATCTCAGGTATTTCCCAGAGAAATTATAAAAAAGATGAGATTCGGGTCATAATAAATATTATTGCTGCATCCATCCCTGCCGGAATACTGGGAGTTCTTTTTCACGGTTTTTTTGAGAGGCTCTTTACTTCATATACAATCGTTTTTTTTATGCTTATAATAAACGGATTAGTCCTGTTATCTACTAAAATTGTCCCAATAAAAAACCGAAAATTAGAAGAGATCGGAGTAGTGAGATCGGTTTTAGTAGGTATATGCCAATCTATTGCGATTATACCTGGGATTTCAAGGTCTGGGTCAACAATAGCTGGAGGTATTATTCTAGGCCTCAATCCAGGAGAGGCTGCCCGGTTCTCCTTCTTGATGGCGATCCCAGTAATAACAGGCGCTGGACTACTTGAAATATTAAAGGTGTTTCAGAAAGAGGTTTCTTTTACTTTCATTTTCCCTCTTATTGTTAGTATGTTTGTGACAATGATTGTGGGATTGATTTCTCTAAAAGTACTTTTTATTCTAGTTAAAAAGATCAGAATTGATATCTTCGGTTATTACACCATACTGCTTGGCATATTGGGTATAATTTACATTCAAATTAGGTAAATATATGGATATCAATTGATCCTTAATTGTATCATGCAGTATGAAATTTCGGATTTTTACTATGTCAATAGTCTCAATGCTATAATACATGTATGAAGTAGCCAAGCTGCATAGTAACAGTGTTATTGGGAAGAGAATGGATCGGCTAAATTTTATTGTTTATATCTTTACCAGAGGTAATGCACATTGAATGATCGACGATATCAGGAGATATTGGGTACAATAATAATACTCTTTTCATTGATTTTAACATTTTCCTTGTTTAGTTTTAGAATTAATGATTTTGAGCTTTTAACCCAGAATAGATCGGTTTATAACATAATGGGTCCTCTAGGGGCCTACATTAGCTATTATTTGAGGGGAGTCTTCGGATACTCGTCATCTTTTTTAATGATAATATTTGCTATTTCTGGTTGGAGTATATTAAGAAAGGGTGAGATTGCCGATATGCTGGAAAGAATTTTCTCACTCTTCTTTCTTATGATTACATCTTCTATTCTTGTTTCGATGATATCAAATTCATCAATTCCATATTACTCTGGTGGATATATCGGTTTATATCTATTTAAACTTCTTGATAGCCTTTTTGGAAGGTTTGGATCATACATTATTACGTTATTCTTGAATCTTATAGGCTTTATTTTATTGGGTATTGTTTCTCTTTCTTCAATCCTTAAACATACTGAGAAATCGGGTGGGAAATATTTTGTTTTATTAAAAGATTTATTGAAGAGTGTGTTTAGTCATAGGAAGAGTAATAGGATGCCAATCAACCTAATTGATAGGGAGATTGAGCGAATATATAGCAGAATACCCTGGATAGTGAAGAAGAGGTTTAGGATTGGAGATGATCAGGCGAGTGAGGTGATGACCAAGTTAGGCCTGCCCAAATTGCTAGAGATGAAGGAGCCTGTTCCCTTAAGGACTGATCCTATTGAAAGGGATGAAAAGATGGCCTATGAATCAGGGGGGCTCTTTGGTGATGTCAATAACAGTTTATTCTCAACATCCTTATCATTGAGTGAAAATTTGAATGAGGGGATTGAGCTTGATGATATCCCGACCAACGACTCTTCAGTAATCGATCAGTCTGCTGTATCCTTGAATGAGGAGGATGCTATTCATTACTGGGAAGGGCAGGAACAAGGCATCTCCGATGAGGAGGATGCTGATGATATTTTAGATGGAATAACGACAAATAGAATTGGTTACTGCGAGTTGGATAGCGACATCGATTCGGCAGTGCTTGTTGGTGAAAGGGTTGAATCGACGTTAAAAAGGGCTAGCCCTGATGATGGTATGTTAGATGATGATTCCTGTGGGTTATATGATTTAGAAAAAGGTAGAAGCGCTGTAAGTGGCGAGAAAATCATTAGGGTTTTTGATAGTATATCAATAAATGGTGAATATTCAGTACCCACTAGCTTTCTCAATACCTCTAGGCCGATTGATATTGAGGGTTGGAAGAGTGAGGTTAAGAAGAGTTCAGAGCTTCTAATTAATACTCTTAGAGAGTTTGGAATTGAATCACGGGTTATCAATGTCCAGAGGGGGCCAGTTATTACCCTTTATGAGATGCAGATTGCCCCGGGGATCAAGGTCAACAGAATAGTTGGTTTATCCGATGATATTGCTATGGCCCTGGCTGCCTTTAGGGTTAGAATAGTGGCTCCCATTCCTGGCAAGTCGGCAATTGGGGTGGAGGTCCCTAACAGAAATAGAGAGATGGTGACCTTGGGAGATGTTATTAAGCAACCTGAGTATCGATCAGCTACTGGAAAATTGAAGATTGTGCTTGGCAAGGATATCCTTGGCAAACCAATATTGTTGGATTTGCAGAAGCTGCCTCATCTTCTTATTGCCGGAGCCACTGGATCAGGAAAATCAGTATGCGTAAACTCAATAATCTCAGGTTTGATCTATAATTATGATCCTAACCATGTTCGTTTTATTCTCATTGATCCAAAGATGGTAGAGCTTCAGCTCTATAACGGCCTTCCCCATCTGATCTCTCCGGTTATTACAGAGGCTCATGTCGCCCCTAAGGTGCTGAAATGGGCTGTTTATGAGATGGAGAGAAGATACCGGATACTCTCGGAATTGAATACGAGAGATATTGAAAAATATAATGATAAGATAAAGATGTATGGTGATCAATTTGAGAGGCTTCCCTATATAGTTATTATTATGGATGAGTTGGCTGATCTCATGATGATAGCCGCTAAGGAGATCGAGGGATCCATTATAAGGATTGCGCAAAAGGCGAGGGCAGTGGGGATGCATCTGGTCTTGGCAACGCAGAGGCCTTCTGTTGATATCATCACTGGAATTATAAAGGCTAATTTCCCAGCAAGAATAGCCTTTCAAGTGGCACAGAAGACGGATTCAAGGACAATAATTGATCAAAATGGAGCGGAAAAGCTGTTAGGCAAGGGGGACATGCTGTATCAGTCTCCGATTAATTCATTTCCCATTAGGATACAGGGCACTTTCATCTCTGAGGAAGAGATTATAAAGATGGTAAATCATCTGAATAAGATGAGCAAGCCATCCTATGTTGATATTGAAGATAGCATTTATGATGAGGATGGGATAGCGGATGATGAGACAGTGGAGGATAAATTATTCATTGAGGCTCTGAGGATTGTTGAGGAGACAAAGAAGGCATCAGCCTCATATCTACAGAGAAGGCTCTCTATTGGTTATAATAGAGCGGCGAGGATAATAGAATTGATGGAAGATCGGGGATACATTGGTCCTCAGCAGGGAAGCAAACCCAGGGAGGTCTATGTTTAACCTATTAAAATTTTCAATACTCAATCATTTTCTGAATCTATTCCCCTCTCGTAGAGTTTCAGAAACTTCATGAATACATAGAAGGCGCCCATCGATGCAATAATAAAACCCCTCATCCCATCCATAAATCCCCGCTTTATAATAAAAGACTTAATGAATTTATATAGAGGTCTAAGGGTAAAATTGATTACTGATGGCTTTTCTCCCATTTTTTCGTATTCACATGCCTGTATATCCGTGAATCTGTCCATCTGAATAAGATGAGCAGAAATATTCTCATAAGAATAGTGTAGCAGGTCGCCTCTAAGAGTTGCAGTCTTACCTCTGACGTTAACCTTATCGTGGGGATTAACCCCTTCCCATCTGCCAAACCTCTTATCAAAGAATCTCATCTTGTAATCTGGATACCAACCGCTATAGTTAATCCATTTACCCAAATAGAATACCCTTCTCGGAACATAGAATCCTTTATACTCAATTTTTTCTGTATCTATTGATTGTATCGATTCCCTAAGCTCCTTACTAATCACCTCATCAGCGTCCAAACAGATAACCCAGTTATAGGAGCATGATTGTAATGCCCTATTCTTCTGCTGGACATGACCATCGAAATCATGTTGGAAAATATTCTCTGAAAATTCTCTGCAAATGTCAAGAGTCCTATCAGTGGAGAATGAATCTAAAATAATTATTTCATCTGCCCATTTTACACTCTCTAGGCACCTTCGTATATTTTTTTCTTCATTGTAACAGATTATAGAAACTGAAATTGCCATACACCTGCCTGTAAATGATTATAGAGAAAATTTTAACCTATTCAAGGATAATGATGTCTCTTATAATTGGAATATGCATTTAATTAAAAGAATTTCAATCATCATAATATCTAATCCATCATTACTGCAATTAAAATAGTATACTGATAGTATTTTTTGGGTAGTGTTACTATTTTATATTGACTAATTGATTCTTAATGTTAGACTAAACTGCCATAGTTTTAGAACTTTACTTATTCAAGAATATAACATTTGATTTTGGATACTTATTTTTATAATATAATTGATAGAATGGATATAATTTGTTTAAAAGCATAGCGATTCGATAAAGCGGGTAGATATCATTTTTTCTATACCACTATTCATCTGGGTCTCATTTTATTTGGGGGCAATTTTTTAAGTTGGAGTATAATGATAAGTGGTGGTTATATTATCATAAGGAGTAAAAATATGAGGTTCAGATATGCTGTTTTAATTTTATTGGTTTCTTTATTTGCTTGTTCTACTGCAAAATTTGTTCGAACTGGCAGTGTGTACCCCTCTCTACCTAGAGGTGAGGAGGTTAAGGTTGTTGTCTGGGGCGATCAGGGGAAATATGAGGTTATCGGAGTAGTCGAGATCGGGGAATCATCTCTTGAAAGTAGGATTCGAAAAGCAAAGAGTATTGCTCGAGATAATGGCGGTGATGCTATAATGCCTAAGGGAATTACCGATGAGAATGAATTAAACAAAATAGGCGGGGGTTTTTTATTGCAGAGTTTTTTGGTTTTGCGAACCAAGGCTGAGAAACAAATGATTGAAGAAAAGAAGGTTGATATTGTAAGTAAAATAGAACCAGAGAGGGATTTTTTTGAAAGTGTAGAGGAAGAGGAATCTCAGACTGTAGAAGATATCCAACCGGATGCTGAAAATCTTCCTAGAGCTACCTTTAAACTTCTAATTGAGGAGTATGCTACATTGAGGGATGAAAAATTTAGGGGTTCTCTCTATCCAGTTAAATTTACAAAAGTTCCGAGTGAATTGAGATCGTATGTTGAGAGAGACAGAAAGCTTCTTCTACTAAAGACAAAGAGCGGTAGATATAGTTTATACCTAATTGTTCCAGAAAATAAGGGGAAGAGGATAGGGAGTATAATTGGGACGAATAAAAAGCTGGATTTTGTTTATACCCCTGTTACAGTTTACAGATCGAAATATCCAGTACTAAAGTATTTGGGAGAGATTAGATAAAAGTAGATTAATCCTATCTCTGCTATACGACGCCCGGTATGTTAATGAATGTATATTTTTTCAACTTTGACAAGAAGAGATAGTAAGGAAGTATTTTTACTATTAAATAAGCAGGGATGCCACCTCTCTTCCTTCCAAAAAGTATAAAGAATTTGTAATTTAATTTAGTATTGGATCGTAAAATTGAGTATTAATAATTCGAAACTATTAATAAGCAAACGGGATAGTAAAAATCCCGTTTGTTATATTGGTCATTCCATTCAATAAAAGTATTATTGGAATCCTGGAATTCAAGGAAGACCAGTGGGAGTGTAAATGATCTATCTTTAGTATCGGAGGATAATTAGTTTTAATAAAATAAAATGTAATATTTAATAGGAGTGGATTTAAAGATGAGAGTATTGATGTTATCATATCAACCTCATTTCTTCATGTACATCAATCAAGGAATATTAAGTGGAAATTTAATGGTTTTATTGTTCAGTTTTGTTTTAATTATCGGATGCGTCTCCAATAATCAGAAGGAAGATTCTACCCTCGGCAGTGTGTTAAAGAGTATCAATGGAGAACCAGTAGTCCCCAGAAGCGCTAATAGAATAATCATTCCTTTTTTTTATAATTATACAGATGAGCCCTCGATTTCGGAAAGGTTGACATTGAAGGTAAGGGAAATGATCAGTATGGATGGAAGATTAGCAGTTGTTGCAGATAATAATGATGCAGATATCAGACTTATAGGGAGAATCGTCCATTATCGTATACAGCCCATTCAGTATGGAAATTTCGGTGAGCCGATTAGAAAGCGATTAAGGATTGTGGCGGCGATAAGATTATTGGATTTGAGAAAGGCTAGGGAAATATTCTTTGAGAGAGAGATCCAATCCTTCAAGGTCTATTCCGATTTAATACCCCCTGTTGAATCAATTGTTCACGTTCAGGATAGTGTCATTGACAATCTCTCAAGAAGGATATCTGTAAAGACTATTTCAGGATGGTATACTAAATTAATGACCCCTGTTGAAAAAGGGAATTGAGGGTATGAATATGGCCAAGTTTCCTACATCAAGAGAGCTAAATAGGGATTTAGACAAGAATAAAATTGAAAAAATATATTTATTTATTGGTGAAGAGGAGGGAGAAAAGGAGAAAATAATAAATAGGATTATCGATATGGTTTTTTTAGATAAGGAGGAGGGTAATTATTCTGTAGGAAGATATCATATAGAGAATGGCGAGTTTATTGAAGCAATTGAGCATGCGCTCTCTCAATCAGTATTTTCTAATATGAATATATGCATAATGTTTGGCATTCAGCATCTTAATTCAACTAAATATAATAAAACTCTTATGATGGATTTGCTGAATAATCTGCCTGATTCAAATATATTGATTATGACTAGTTCAGAGAACAGGTTGCCGGAATTGTTAAATAGGGAATTAATGGGTGATGTAAAGGTTTTTCATTTCTGGAAGCATTTTGAGAATAATCTATATGGCTATATTGCTAAATCCTTAAGGGAACATGGCCTGAATATAGAGGATGGTGCAACTCATCTATTGATTGAACTTGTAGGCAGGGATATTAAGAAGATTGACGAGGCTATTGAAAAGATAATATATTCTGGTGAGAAAGATCATATAACATTAAGTTTTATAAGATCTTTTATCAATGATGAGAAGGATATCTCAATTTTTGATTTTATTGACGCCCTTTTTAAAAAAGAGAAGAGGGCGTTCAATTTATTAAAAAAACTAATTGAAGATGGTGTTCATGAGTTAGTAATTCTGAGAATGATTTCACGAGAGGTTGAGAGGATTGAGAGATATCATTTTCTCCTCAAGGAGGGACTTGAGGAAAAAAAAATTATAGACAAGCTTGGCATCATTCCCAGAAGCAGGGCCAATTTTCTGGAATATGTACAAAGGAATACGCCTGATGATATCTCCAGGATATTTACTTTAATATTTAGATCAGACTATCGTATTAAGAGTGAAAACTATTCAAGGAGTATGCTCTCAAATCCAATATTTGAACTTGTAACTGATATTCTTTTCTATAAAACTATCATTAGTGTTTAATATAAAAAATTGAATAATTGTGGATCTCCTCAGTGATCAAAAGTTTATTGCTTCCATTAATCTGTCCCCAAATACGAAGCTGCCTTAATTCAAAAACTAATCATTGATTATTTAGTTAATGATAGGTCTTCAGCTAATACTAAGAAAATTTTTGAAGAAAAAATGCATCCTGAATTAGTAGAGGTTCAGTCTCCTTGATCTTTCCAAGGGTTATTGAATCCCCAATTCAAAATAATAGAAAAGGATTTTTTACTTGAATAAGGATGAAAATGTGTATTTAATGTAAGTAATATTGTTTCTTTGTTGAAGTAATTGATGATGAGAGATCATGCTATCATCTTTGATGAAGAATTATATTATCTAAGGGCATGAGAATACTGAAAAACCAACAAGGCCATTATAATAATCCTTTTAATGTTATAATGATCCAGAAAAAGATAATTTAAGTAAAAGTAGATTAATATGGAGTTTCTTGAGCTAATAGAGAATAATAAACAAAAATATCTCTTTTTTAATGAGATCAAATTTCAGCGTTTTCAGCAGCTTCTAACAAACCTTAACACCAAGAGGATAATAAATTCCATTCCGTTTTTGTTAAGCTTAAACAATAAGAAATTGCCTGGATATGTAGAGGGGGAAACTCCTTTTGGAATTGTAAATTATGAGGTTGATGAGGATACAAAGAGGTTTATTCGTTCTAAGTTCCCAGTGGTCAAGTTTGAAATCAATAAGGATCAACCCTTTATTGAGATGGTGGCTGTAATGGGGAGCATTGGAACAATTGCATATAATAAAAAGTCGGATTTTGATTATTGGATATGCATTAATAGCAGAAATGTTTCAAAGGAATCGCTTGAGAGATTCAGGGAAAAGGTGGAGGCAATACAAAAATGGATTGCTACTGAGATAGATGCATCGGTACATCTATTCATAAACGATGTAGAGAATATCAAACAGAATATATTTGCAGAGGATACTGAAGAGGCATTCGGTTCAACTACTGGAGCTGTATTAAAGGATGAATTCTTCAGAAGTTCAATTATAATCACAGGGAAGGTCCCATTCTGGTGGGTAATACCTCGTTTTGTTAGGGATGATGAATATGAGAAATTATATCAAAGGTTGCCTGAAGAAAAGAGACAGAAGGATTTTATTGATTTGGGAAATCTATATGAGATTTCCAGAGAGGATTTTCTTGGCGCTGCACTCTTTCAAATTATCAAATCTCTTGGGAATCCCTTTAAGTCAATTATAAAGATCGGTGTATTGGAAAAATATCTTTTTGGAAGTGATGACTCACCACTATTGAGTCAGAGAGTGAAAATAAATATTCAGAGAGAACAACTGAATGATACTATTCTCGATTCTTATCTGCTGATGTTTCAAGAGGTATATGATTACTATAATTCATCAATGGAGGATAAAACTTTACTTAATATACTAAAGCAAAATCTCTATTTGAAGATAGCTCCTCAATTATCCAAATATATGGGTGTAAAGGCGAAGAAGAGTATTCCATATAAAGTGGAAGTTATGTTCCGCTATGTTAAGGAATGGGGATGGGATGATAATGTCATTCAAGAACTTGATAACTTCGATAATTGGGATTTTAATAAAATAATGAAGTTTTGGGATCTGGTTAAGAGGTTTATGCTGTTAAGTTATCAGAGGATTTCTATGCAGTTACCTTCGCTCAATTTAGCAAAAAAGATTTCCGAAACTGATTTTATGCTCCTTAGTAGAAAAATAAAGACCCATTTTTCCCGTGAGAAGGATAAGATAGAGCAATTTATTACTTTCAAGGATACACCCTTTGAAGCGATACTCTATGTGGAGCCGGTTAATAAGGGCCTTAATGAGAGTGAATGGAGGTTGTATAAGAGAAATACGAGTGAAGAGGATACCTTCGTATCAACAACAATAAGGACTGAGAAGAGTATATTGAGGTTGCTGGTATGGACAGTTCTAAATCAGATATATGATCATCTTTTCACTAGACTGAACATCCAATCTGGGTATAGTAGAATAGACCAATCCCGAATAATGGAACTATTAAATCAGATGTCCCTTTTTTTCACTGGGGAACGTATTTATTTAAAGAATGAATATTTTTTCAACCCTGCATTCAACCTATTGAATTTTATCATAATAAATTATGATAATGAGGTGGGTGATTCTATTAAGACAATACATTATCTCTATCATACAAGCTGGGGAGAATCATTTTTAAAGGAATATTATTCTGATGAGGTCTTATCAAAGATTCTCTTTATGATTTTAAGGGATGGGCTTAAATTAAAGAGGGGTTTTGATGATTATTGCGCCATAAATACACCTGAACCACACAAGAAGTTATATAAGAGAATCACTAATATGTTTAAAGAGGCCTATTCTTTTATAGTTGAAAAAAAGATAAATACTGCCGCCAGATATGTAACCAATATGAATGGTAAATATATTGTAATAACAAGGGATGGGGAAAAGATTGATGAGGCTATATATCCGAATATTATCAGTCTAATATCTACGCTCACTTTAAGGCCTAAAAGGGAGATCGTTTATAAATTTTATGGCGATGAGAGCCTACTGAGTGCCCTTAACAGGTATTATGACTTGTTTCAAAGGGATTCAATATCCATCGCTTATGAAGAGAGGGGTGATTTTGTTTTTGCATATATCATTAATGAGAGTGGGAATATCTTCGTTTATTTCTATCCACTGAAGGCAAAGGATGAATTTTTGGTCTTTCTATATGGCTTTTGCCTTAACATAATTAAGCGCGTTAAACAAGTGAGTATGTTTTCCAATCTGAAGACAGATATGGTCAATGTATATTGCCTGAGGACCGATAGATTTGGTAAACTATCTATAATTGATGAGAGTAATTTCCTTCAGGGACAACATCTGTTAAAATATAACACTAGGAGCACATTGGTCGCTTCAATCTCCAAACATAAAGGTAAGGAGACCTTATATAACATCGTAGGACCTGGTGATGTCTCATCTGATTTTATTGCTGCTGGCAATTTTCATAGCTTGTCAGGCATGCTAAATGAGTTGAGAGATAATGCTATTCATGTAAATATAATTAGGGATTTAGTATTTACCGATTTGCGTAAGGAGGAAGCGGTACTGGGAAGCACACTCTATTTCCTTGAGAAGTATAAACTTGAATTGTTGATTGAAAAGGCGATGAGAAAGAATTAGTATTCACTTCTGGGGAAATTGTCTTTAAAAAATTTTACTCTTTTCTTCTCTTTCTCTAGCTCCTGCTTGTTAAGGGTTCCTTTTTCTAAAGCGACATCAAGAATCTTTATATTCTCCTCATCTTCAACTTTTTCTTTTTCCCCCTTCACCTTGATAGTTGTATTATTATTTTCTCTTCCCTTTTCAAGTAACTGAATCTTTTCGTCAATATCATCCTGCAATAGCATTGGTATTTCTTGTTCTTCTATCTCGTCCTTCACCAATACTGGCTCTTTCTTCACTTTTGCCTTTGCTCTCTTGGCCTTTTTCTTCTCAGGAGTCTTCTGAATAGGTTTAATCTCCTCTTTGTCTACAGTTCCATCAATCTCCAATAATAAATCTTCTGGTGGATTCTCAATTTTTAATTCAAGTAGCTTAATTCTGTTGCCAAGTATTATGTTAATCTGCTTTTCAATGGACATATATATAGGTGTAGTAAATGATTTATTCTTTGTTAGTGATTTCTCAAGCTTTCTGAGATCCTTGATGTCTTGATCCAGCATTTCAATTTTTTTTAATATGTGAATAACCTTCATCTCTCTCCCCTGATTTATGTTGATGTTTAATGGATTGAATGTGCAGAGTTTATTATATCTTTAATAAGATTAAACTGTGGATATACTAATTATATATATTTGTTTAAGTCAATTATCTTATTTAAAAATACGAATTTATTTGAATACATATCTTTATATGATAATATATAGTGAAGGTTTCAATTATTTCCAGGTCGTCAACCACTTCTTGAGGAGTTTTATCACTAATGAAGGAGAATGTATATTTTAGCTTTACAGATTGATGGTAATCTGTTAGGAAAATATGGTTGAGAAATAGGATAGAAATATGATGAGAGGAATAGATTTACATACTCACACAACTGCTTCGGATGGAATATATACCCCTAAAGAATTGATTGAACTTGCAGTGAGCAAGAACATTGTTGCTTTAGCTATTACTGATCATGATACGGTTGATGGTCTTAAGGAGGGGGTTGATTATGCTAGGATGATAAATTATAATTTAATTTCTGGAATAGAATTCAGCATTGATTATTCTGGTGGTTCATTTCATCTACTTGGACTATATATTGATCATAAGAATCCTGAACTGCTACATACAATTGATAGACTTCAGAGACTTAGGGAATGGAGGGCAAATAGAATAGTAGAAATTTTGAGGGATCATGGCATAATGATAGCTTTTGATGAGGTGAGGAATGAGGCAATGGGTGGTACTATCGGGAAACCACATATTGCAAGAGTAATGGTTAGGATGGGGTACTGTAAGGATATAAGAGAGGTCTTTCGAAATTATATGAATAGGGGACAGCCCGGTTATGTGAAGCGTGAAAGGATATCCCTTGAGGAGGCGATTTCGGTTATTGGAAAATCTGGTGGAATAACGATTATTGCGCATCCAATTTCATTGAATTTTGGATCCTTTATAGAGTTCGAGTGCAGGATGGAGCGCTATAAGGGATTGGGTATTGAGGGGATTGAGGTATATTCATCTATGCATAATATGGAGGAGGTGCGAGAGTTTCATAGAATAGCGAGGAAATATGATCTTCTGATTTCTGGGGGAAGCGATTTTCATGGCGATAAGGATGAAGAGATGGGCTATTATATCAATGACAGAAATATTCCTGAAGATTTATTGCATGATATAGAAGAATATAAGAACAAACGAGATTAACCAAGGTGGGGCATGAAAAAATTAGATACGTATTTAATCTCGCAGTTTCTAATTGCCATCCTAACCTCTCTTATTATTATGATGGGCCTATATATTATTTCTATTTGCATTGATAATCTCAAATATTTTTCAAATCCAAATGTACCTCTCAGGTTTGTTGCACAATATATTTTGAATGTGCTTCCAGGTATATCAGTACAGGTTCTACCCGTTGCAGCCCTTTTTTCTTGTCTATTTGTATTTGGCAATCTGAATGTAAATAATGAAACAATAGCAATATATAACGGTAAGATCGGATTTATACGTCTAATTGTACCTCTTTTATTAATGGGATTAATGCTATCAATCCTTTCATTTCTTTTCTTTGAATTTGTCTCAGTTGACAGTAGCTATAGGGCCTATGAGATAAGGAACAAGATAAAGAAGTTAACCGGAAAGCACTTGAATTATATGTATACTCAATCGGAGTTGTTTTTTCTTGGGGAAGATAAGTCTTTTTATTACATTGAGATCATCGATTCTGAAAGCGGCATAATGGTAAAACCAGTAATATTTAAATTTGATAAATGGAATATTCTTTCATTTCAATTATATGCTAACATAGGCCAATATGATAGACAAAATAATGTATGGAATTTTAGTGATGTGGTGATAATTCGATTTAATAAAGAGGGTAAGTTTAGTGAAGAGAGAAAAGCATCGCATACCATGGCCCTAAATGAATCGCCAGGGAGTTTTTTGAAGACTACAAAGACTTTTATGCAGATGCGAATGGCAGATGCCTTAAAATTTATTGAAGCTAAAAAGAGGGCAGGGGATAATTATAAAGAGCACATTGTAGAATTTCACTGGAGGTTTGCTTTCCCATTCTCCATAATAATTGTGGTACTGGTAGGAAGCATTGTTGGAAGTTATATTCACAGAGCGGTTTTAGTCCTCTCATTCTTTCTATCAATAATTATTTCATTCGTCTATTATGGCATACTTGCGGTTGGGCTTGCATTTGGAAAGGCCGGTAGATTAGATCCTGTAATGGCTGCATGGCTGGCAAATTTATTGTGCGCGTTAACTGGCATAATAGCATTAAGAATAAAGCGATAGGAGAAAGTTTGTTCCCAAGTAGTTGTCAATATTTACCTTCAAAGTTCATCCTTTTTATTATAGCCCTAAAATAGGATATGTAGATGAGTGGCATTTTATATATCATTTCCTCCCCAATCGGCAATATGGAAGACATTACAATTAGAGCAATAAAGATATTACAGGGGGAAGTGCAATACATCTTTTGCGAGGACACGAGGAGAACAAAAAAACTACTTCATCACTATAACATAAGAATTAAAACATATTCTATTCACGAACATTCCTTAGCAACAAAAATTGAGTATGCAATAAAGTTGCTTAGAAATGGCAATTCAATAGCATATTTAACAGATTCAGGAACACCTGGTTTATCAGATCCTGGAGGCAAGCTGGTGAGTAGGGCGCGAGAAAATAAAATTCAAATTGTTCCTATTCCAGGAGCATCTGCCCTTACCTCAATTATTTCAGTATCTGGTTTTCCCGGACAGAATATTTTTTTTGCCGGATTTTTAAGTAAAAAGGAAGGCAAAAGAAAAAAAGAGTTAGAGAGGTTAATGGATTATAAGGGCGTGATAGTAATCTTTGAATCACCTTATCGAATTAAAAAGTCATTAAAGACAATCAGCGATGTGTTCCCTGAATGCGATATCGTTATTGGAAGAGAGATGACTAAGTTACATGAAGAATTTATCATAGGTAAAGCTAAGGATATTTTCAGCAACATTCAAAATATAAGAGAATTGGGAGAATTTACTATAGCGATTAATAGAGCTAAGTAAATGTGCTCAGGAATGATTTTTTTCATTTTATCATGAGGAGTGCATTGTTAGAGAATATAAAAACATCATTGACAGTAAATAGTTGCAATCGATTATCATTAACAGTTGAGTAAATGTCACATTCAGTGAATGGATCTGTTCGGATAGACTTTATAAAGATGAAATTGTATTAAATATTGTTTTTGTTTTGTGATGATAGAATATTATAGTTAAGGGGAGACAATTATGCATGATTTAATTATCATTGGAGCAGGACCTGCTGGTCTTACAGCGGCCATTTATGGTATAAGAGCAGGTTTGAGTTTAGTTGTTATCGAGAAGTTATCACCTGGAGGGCAGGTAATTAACACAAATGAAGTTGAGAACTATCCTGGATTTGTTGATCCAATCCCTGGATGGGAACTAATGTCTGCAATGGAAAATCAGGCCAGAAGACTTGGAGCTGAGATACAATCCGGCGTAATCAATGAAATCAGGAAAGACAATAACAGCGGTAGTTTTCATGTTATCCTGTCAGAGGGCCGAACATTGGATTGCAAATCCGTTTTGGTTGCCACTGGCACTAATCATAAGAAATTAAATATTCCTGGAGAGAGTGAATTACTTGGTAGGGGTGTATCTTTTTGTGCTACATGCGATGGGGCTTTCTATAAAGATAAGATCACAGCGGTTATCGGAGGGGGTAATACCGCTTTAGAGGATGCTGACTATTTAACACGCTTTGCAAGCAGGGTCTACCTTATCCATAGACGGGATCAATTTAGGGGAGCTAAGATTCTACAGAATCGGGTTTTAAGTAACAATAAAATTGATCCAGTTTATGATACCGTGGTCCATTCCATAAATGGGGATAATGGGGTTGAATCACTATCCTTGATTAACAAGAAAACAAATGAGTCAAGTGAGCTAAAAGTTGATGGTGTGTTTGTCTTAGTAGGATTTGAGCCTAATACAGCCTTTTTACCAAATGAAATACTAAATGAAAAAGGGGAAGTGATTGTGGATATGCAAATGAGGACACCGATTGAGGGTTTATTTGCCGCAGGTGATATGAGAGAGAATTCAAGGAGACAGATAGTAATGGCCGCTGCGGATGGAGCCACAGCTGGATTGAGCGCTTATGAATATATTGTGTCTAGTTAGAATGTTTATATATTAAAGTAAATAACAAAATTGGCTATTTTTTCATATTTGAAATATACGGTCGCTATTACATATATGCTCCTTATTATTTGCTAATTTTAATGTGGTAGATTAATACGGAAGAGGTTCATATTATGAAAGGAGAGAGCAATAGAATCGAAGCCAATTCTCACCCATAATTTTCCTAATTGATTCGCTGGTGTATCCGTGTTTGTCAAAAATTTCAGCTAAATCATTGAGATATGATATATCTGGTATTCCCTGATTAACAAAATCAAAACCGCATAAGTCACTACCCAATGCAACGCTGTTCGCATTATATTTTTGAACAATAAAATCGATGTTCTGGAATACATCTATTATATCAGCGATTTTATCACCTGAAAGCATCTCCGGATTTATTGTAATTCCAATCAGACCACCACGGTGCAAAATAATGTCAGTCTGTTTTTGAGAGAGATTTCTAGGAATATCATAAAATTTACGAAGCCCTGTATGAGAGGAAATGATAGGGCCTTTGAATATATCACAAAGTTCCATGAAGCATGTCTCTGAGAGATGCGCTAAATCTATGGCAAACCCACTATCATCTAATGATTTTACAAGAGCTTTTCCATCATTTGTTATTTTATTTGGATATTTTATGCTATTGCCATCCCCGATTCTGTTCCTCCCTGAATGAGTAAGCCCAACAACCTTGATCCCCTTTTTTTCGAGTTTTTCTATACCCATCTCTAATAGGGCATCAGCGTTCTCTATAAGAGAAATGATCCCTGTCTCTTCCCCGCCATTGAAACATAAAACAAACTCATTTGCAGATTTCACATGCTTGAGCCCTGTTAGATATAACTCTGATATATTGAAAAGATTTTCCAAATATTCAGCCGCAGAATAGCCTCCATTATATTCATCCGGACAGTAATAGGCTGACACAATGATACGCACATTTCCCCTTTTCAACCTCTCTATAGTCACAGGGCTATCTGTTATCCTATCAAAGGGTATGCCATTATGATTACGAGTCATCTCATAAAGGAGGTCCACATGCCCGTCGATGATTGAAGTATTAGAGTACGACTCAATCATCCCTTACCTCCTGGCCTTGATAAAGGAGCTATTTATTATCTCAAAAAGATTTTGATGCTTGCGTATTTTCCATAATATATGTCCCTTATCCTCAATCTGCCATGATGGATAAAAATAATTATTTTTTCCTCGTAGTATCTGTAACAAATTATCCAATCCTTCGCCAGCAAAGGGTCCTTCTGTCTTTCCTCCTAACCAATTTATCTCATCAGTGACCTCTGGTGACCATGAGAAAGGATCAGAAAATAGGAATTGAGTACCCTGGTTCATAGCTATTCTATTTATCTCTTTCAAGTGTGATATCGGCAAAGCAATTTTATCAATAATATTCAGGGATGCAATGGTAGAAAAAGTATTTGATGCAAAGGGAAGGTTATGAGCGTCACCAATGATGAACTCAACATTTTTATTCTTCCATATTTCGGGAATATGAATAAATCGATTTTCCATTAGTTTACCCTCCTTGAGCAAAGTAAATTCTAGTTCTCTATTCAACATAAGCATTCTCGCCATTCGGATCAATCCTTCCGATCTGTCAATCCCAATTGCATAGTCGCTTTTCATACCCATCTCAAAGGTCATTCTACCCACAGCGCATCCTATATCAAGAGAAGGGCCAGGGTTATTTGAGATTAGAGCAGCCCATTTTACATATGCTTGGCTAGCTTCGACATCATCGAGGATGTCAGCATAGTGACTCCAGAGATAGGATGATATCATCAATGAGTCTTCATATTGTGAAGAATGTACCTGTTGTTTATGTGTATGTGGCAATAAAGAGGCTATACCCTCTTTGATGGGGTAGCGTAATCCGCAACCTTGGCATTTTAACTCTCCCTTTATGATGTCCTCATCCATCCTCTCAAAGACATCTGGCGTTAAACTCTTCTCCTGAGGGAGGCAGGTTGGACAAATTAGTAAATCGATTAATCTCTCTTTCATTGATAAATAATCAATTCGGTTTTTGATAACCGCTGTTTTAATAATATTTTCATTTCTAACTTCAACTAAGAAGGGGGAAGCAGTAACTTCCCCCTTCTTAGACTGTCTGATTATGCTGGAGCATGGCAGGCTGGAGCATGACAAGCTGGCGCATGACAAGAAGGCGCATGGCATGATGGAGCATGACACGATGGCGCATGACAATTGCTTGCATATGATACCTTCTCTTCGACTTTCTTAACCTTTAGCATATCCCTTTCACCTCCTTTTATACTAAAATATCTTTTTCTCATTGAGCTTCTCAACTAAATGAGAATTATCCTAACCCTTAATAATCAACTAAGAGGGAGGATTTACTATAATATCTTTTCATCAATTAACTGATTATTATCATTGGTAAATTGGTTGATTACAAGTAAGCCCATCTCCCCTAATACTTGAGCTGCCTCTAAACAGGATTCAAAGAACTCCTCTGGATTCATGTCAGCGCTATAATGAATATAGAGCTTATCCGATATGGATGATAATGTACTTTCTCCGTCACACATGCTTAAAAACATATTACCAAATTCGTTTATCTCTGTTACAGTCAACCTGTCATCTTGCTGTCGGAATACAAGTAATATCTCCTGGAGTGGGTAGTCCTTTGTATAAAGGCCTTTCTTTATATCTTTTATGATCATTGGAATATCAAAATCAAATTTCCCAATAAGGACATCATTGCTTCTTTGGGGTATAAATTCTTGGACATTATTGAGATCTATTTGAAAATAGCTTTGCGAAGTGCTATACTTCCCAACCTCAAGGCTGTAGGTTTCATACTTAAGAATATTAGTAAGATGTTTTAAATGTATATTCCTGTCATTATAAAATTTTTCATAAACAAAGGATGTAAAATGCTGATAGCAATCCTGTGCAGTGAGAATAGGTTTATCCCTTTTCAATCGTTGAGTAATCCAGGAGAGCCATTCTGTAAAGAAGATCGAAATCGATTGTGAAAACTCAATTGTCAATAACAAAAGGGTTTTTGGATATAAAGTTATCATTAAGGGGAAATATGTAACGATGAGGTTCAGTTCTGATAGAGAACAGCCCTCACATTGAAGGTTATAGAAGCTGCTATATATCTGGGAGTTTTTATTAATTATCTCTTCATCATCAAGAAGACGTTGTCCATTGTAGAACTCAATTCCTAGGGAAAAATAGGTGTCAACCTCACGTACAAGACGATCTCTATATTTATGATACAATTCAGTACCCGGCAGTATAGTAGGCATCTGAATTAGGGGATTTATGTTTCCCAATGCGCCTGTTTTCAGCGAAAGGATCAATGTATCGTCAATATCCGACCTCTTTTCCCATGGGAAACCCACAACAAAGCTTAATGTAGGAATGATTCCTGGGGTTGTAGTCTCATTCACGCGTGTGTAGAGCAAATCCTTGTCTATTTTTTTACAAATATTAGTCAGTGTCTTTTGTGAGCCAGAATCAATCCCATAACACATAGATTCACATCCTGCATCCCTCATCAATGCAAGGAGAGATGCATTCACTGTGTCAAGCCTTGATATGCAATACCAAGGTATATGATTTAATCCCTCCTCTATCACTCTTTGGCAGAATGCTTGTACGAATTCTTTTTGGGCAGTGAATTGATCATATGCAAGTAGAAAGCACTCTGCTCCATAGTTTTCATGAAGATTGTGCATCTCTTGAGTCAATCGATCCACAGAGAAGTGTCTGGGGCTTCGCCTCCAAAATATAGATTCAGAACAATAGATGCATTTATGAGGGCATCCTCTTCCAACCTCTAAAATAGCGATGCTACGAGGCAGTTCATAGGCGTCTCTATATACCGAGAGTGGTGGAATAAAGCTATAATCTGGAAGAGATAATGAATCTAAATTCTGAATAAGATCCCTATTCGTATTTCTAATAATTTCATCCCCCCTTCGATAGGTTACACCAGCTACCCCATCCAGATTATAAAGCTTACTATAGACATCAGTTAATTCCTTAAAAGTCATCTCCCCTTCACCGCGGATAATAGAGTCAATCCAGGGGTATTGCTCAAGAGTCAAATGATCAACAAAGGAGGCATTATGACCTCCAATGATAGTAAGAATTTCCGGACTTTTGGTTTTAATCAATTTGGCAATTTGGATAACTGGGGGGTAGGTAGTACACTGGGCTGAGAATCCAACCAGATCAGGTTTTTCTTTGAGTATTATATCAGCGCAATCATTATATATACTCTTTCCAAAACTCAACTCACCATTGCGTAGAGAGAGGACAAAGTCGATAATCACTACCTGATGCTCTGTTTCTGCTACTGTAGTGGCTATATTAACCAAGCCCAATGGCGGCAAACTGTACATGGGTTCTAAATAAAATGGGGGGAAGACTAAAACAATCTTCATTATCAATACTCTAAAATATATTAGAAGTAATAATTTGGCAAAACATAGAAAACTTACAAATAAGGTTTGAATAAGTCAAGGTAAAATATATTTTTCAAAATTATTACACATAATATGTGGGCGCACTTCAATGTACTAGCCAGCATTTAATCTGACACTCTCGTTTTCTTTTGTTGTCTGTAAGTTATTATCCAGCATTTTTTATAGAGCAATATTCTTCGAATATAGAAATGTTTGCATGAGCGTTTTTCCGTAACAATACTTGCCAGTATGTGTCCTCTCATCATTATATTCTTTTATCCAATCGTCAAGATCTTCTTATAACTCCTCTAAATCTCTGTAAATCTTTTTTCTAAAAGCAACGCGATAAAATTCATTCAACACAGTCTTATGAAATCTTTCACAAATGCCATTCGATTGAGGACTTCAGGCTTTTGTTTTAGAATGATCAATATTTTCAACTGCTAAATACAACTGATATTCATGGTTTTCCATTTTCCCACAATACTCAGTCCCTCTATCTGTTAATATCCTCAAAAGGGGAATCCCTTGCTCCTCAAAAAATGGCAACACTCTATCGTCTAAAATATCCGCAGCTGTAATAGCAGTTTTAGTAGTGTAGAGTTTAGCAAAAGCAACCTTTGTATAAGTGTCTCGCTTCAATGAAATGGGACAATAATACCGAGAAATTAAGTTGGTAAATCCTCCGAGAGTAATAACCAGTAGGACAAGATGCAAGAGAAGCGAGTTAGACGGAGATATACAGCTGAG
>JAXHTS010000052.1:139814-162014 GCA_034190085.1 Spirochaetota bacterium | reverse complement strand
TCCAAACAGCTTTTCGCAAATAGTCGAGCCTATCTGATCTCTTCTTTTCAGCTACCCACCACCATTCCTTATTCTTCTCAAGCTCTCCTAAGGTTTTATCAGGAACTGTGCTTCTCTTTGATCCTTCTACCATAAAACATACCTCCATTGTTATAATTATTACCCTCTAAATTTCTATTATCCCTCATTATACACCTTTAACCCCAAAACTTATTTTTATAAAATCTGTTCATATTATGATAAACCTATTTGATAACTTTTATCAAAACAACTTGAATTATCATTTAGGTATCAATAATTTATAATCATAAAGGTTACTCCAGCTACTCCTATACACACCTCCTTTAACAGTAGTTTATCCCATCCCCTTCTTAGCTCCTAACCCAATCCCTGAATCGTCCTCTGTATAATATTATCCTGCGTCTTGCGACTGATATCCACAAAGTGAGCGCTGTAACCGGCTACTCGCACAATCACCTCCTGATACTGCTCAGGGTCCTTCTGCGCTGCTCGTAATGTGGCATCATCTACCATGTTGAACTGAACATGATCAAGACCAAGATCCGCCCATATTTTGATATATGACTTCCACAACTGATATCCCTTCTCCCCTGAAAGCTGTGTAGGTGAAAGACGCTGATTTAAAAGAAATGCCCTGCCATGACTCACGTGATCTATTTTACCGCATGACTTCAACACCGCTGTTGGCCCCTTTTTATCTAGCCCAGGCCCAGGTGAAATTCCACCATCGTATAACGCATCGCCCAGTCTCCTGCCACTGGGTAGGGCGTGCACCATATGTGAAAAATGTATATTCCCACTTACATTTTCGGGTAACGCAGGCCATGTGTTGCCACATGGATCCTTCATCTCTCCTGAATGCCTTGCCACCTCTTTCATGCAGCGGACCATAATATTATCCACATAATCGTCATCATTACCCCACTTCGGTGCATTCTTTACAAAATCAAGGCGCATCTCCTCTTTTTCTTCCCAGTTTGCCTTAATGGCATCCACAACTTCAGCCATAGTGTACTTCTTATCATCAAAAACTAACTTTTTAATCGCTGCCAAGCTATCAATATTCTCAACCCAGGTAAAGAATGTAACCCAGGAGTTTCCCCTCTCCCCTTCAGGGCTAAGCGCATCTATCCCACTCTCAACTGACCTCTCATATATCGCCGAGCGCATGGGACTGCCGAAATTCTCGGGACTCTTAGCGCGTCCATAATTGACTATGCGAACAGCAATGTCCATCATCCACTCCATCTGCTTCACCCAGGCCTTAAACAATTGCTCAAAATCAGTAAAATTTCTCGCATCGCCTGTTTGCAGCCCAACCTGCATCTCTAAGCAATGATCATACCCGTCATGAAGGGCATACTCTATCATCTTGGATGTATTCAACGTAGCATTAGCCATGCGGAAGGGTTGACATCCATGTTTAGTAGGTGGACAGGGCGACATGCAGGCCTGAAGAACCCATAACCTCATCTCCTCCAATGGGTGATTATGCCAATGCATGCCATTTGCAATTAGGATGGGATCATTCCTTATGCTTGGATACCCCAGTCCTTGACGAATGCATTCAAACACCTCCCTCATTACCTCATCGGACACCTGAGGATGCCAACGAAAGCCAAAAGTCGGATTCGCAACCCTCACCAGCCTTGCAGCCTGCAGTATAGCTATGGTCATATCATTACAGGCATCAGTGCCATCAGGCTTCAAACCCCCTAATGTGCCTACATATGTAGACGCTATACCCTGAAGCCCCTCCTTGCCAGCGCTAGGGATAATCAGACCTATTTCGCTAATACGTATCAAGTATTCTCCTATTAGATCGATAGCATCCTCTTTTGTGACTCTCTTGTCAATATTAACATCCCTTTCGTAATAAGGACCATGATAGTAATCCATCCTATGCGGCCATGTATTGCCTACCTCGAATCTGGATGTTGCCTCCACAAAAAAATCATACTGTAATGATTCATGAAGATTATTTGGTGGATTTTCCGGAACCCGTTTACATATCTCTGCCATCCTTAAAAGCTCGTCCCTGCGCTTTGAATCAATCTCAAAATTCTCTGCCACTATCCGTGCAAGCCTGGAAAAACGCTTCGAATACCTGATTGCAGCCTCCAGAAATATCTGCATCGCTTCCCAATTGGGCAATCTGTCATATAAGGGAAGAAGATCAGGGCCTAGTGTACCCTCTAATTTCTCTTCAGCATCCTCAATCCTCTCCTGTATCTCATCATAAATACCCTTAAAACCCTTTCCCATAATAAAATCCCAATCCCTGGTGTGATAGCTAGCGCTTGCAATTGGTATACCCCACATCACTGTACCACTAAAGCACTTTACAGCTTCATCAGGGGGAATCATTCTTATCACGCTGTCCAACTCAGTCTTCCCTGCCCAATAATTGTTTATATCTGCCATAATCCTCAATGATTCTTCCATAAGGCTCTGGAATAGAGCCCTGCATATTATAATACTCCTCATTGAACATGCTGGCCATCTCCTGATACCAGGGTTGCGTGTTTGGTAAACTCCCGACATAACCTACCAACTGAGCATGATCTGTAATAAAAAATGATAATATTATCTAAAACATTAGCCACAGCTTTAGCCCTTCTCATCATGATAGGCTCATCCTCAGTCTCCTTCCATGACTTTGTGAAAAGCCCCGCTCTTTCAAGATCAATCTTAACGCCAGGAGAATATATTCCCCCCACCGCTCCCTTCTTCCACACAGCCTTCCTTAAGTAATCAAGCCTCTTAGATCTCCTTTTCTCAGCAACCCACCACCATTCCCTATTCGCCTCAAGCTCATCAATGGATTTATCCGGCGCTATGCTTGTATTTGATGTTGATTTCTCCATTCTTATTTCCTCCCCTTAGTATATATTTTAGCACCCTCAAATATATATAAATCATATACCCCTATTACTATCACCCAATCTATTCTTACAGCAAACCAGAACATGCCAATTATATTGATTTAATCGGATATTATGAAGAATTTTGAGGGAATCTCATTCTAGCCAAGCCCCTGAATCGTCCTCTGTATAATATTGTCCTGCGTCTTACGACTGATGTCCACGAAGTGAGCGCTGTAGCCGGCTACTCGCACTATCACCTCCTGATACTGCTCAGGGTCCTTCTGTGCTGCGCGTAATGTAGCGTCATCTACCATGTTAAACTGCACATGATCCAGACCAAAATCCGCCCATGTCTTCATGTAAGATTTCCATAACTGATAACCCTTCTCGCCGGCAAGCTGAGTAGGCGATAAACGTTGATTTAACAGAAAAGCCCTCCCATGACTCACGTGATCAATCTTGCCGCATGACTTCAGCACCGCAGTTGGCCCCTTTTTGTCAAGACCCGGCCCAGGCGATATGCCCCCATCGTATAGCGCATCACCCAACCTTCTGCCATTGGGAAGCGCATGCACCGTATTCGAAAAATGTATGTTCCCGCTCACATTCTCAGGCAATGGCGGCCATGTGTTCCCAGAAGGATCCCTCATCTCCCTTGAGTGTCTTGCCACCTCATTAAGACAGCGCACCATCATCTTATCTACAAAATCATCATCATTGCCCCATTTTGGGGCGCTTCTGACAAAATCAATACGCATATCCTCATATCCATCCCAATTAGACTCAATTGCGCTGATTAACTGGTCCATTGTATACTTTTCATCTTCAAAGACTAACTTCTTAACAGCAGCCAGAGTGTCTACATTTTCCACCCATGTAAAGAAGGTTACCCATGCATTTCCCCTTTCCCCTTCGGGACTCATCACATCTATGCCGCTCTCAATCGCCCTCTCATGCAGGGCAGAGAGCATGGGGGATCCGAATAATTCAGGGCTCTTTGTCCTGCCATAATTAACCACGTGAACCGCAGTGTTCATCATCCACTCCATCTGTTTCACCCAGGCCTCAAACAACTGCTCAAAATCAGTAAACTTGCGCGCATCTCCCGTTTGAGGCCCCATCTGCATCTCCAGACAATTATCGTAACCGTTATGGAGGGCGTATTCTATCATCTTAGAGGTGTTCAGCGTTGCATTGGGCATACGGTAGGGCATTGATCCATGCTTGGTCGGTGGGCAAGGAGACATGCAGGCCTGATGAACCCATAACCTCATCTCCTCCAAGGGGTGGCTATGCCAGTGCATTCCGTTGGCTATTAAAATAGGATCATTGCGTATGCTAGGAAAGCCCAATCCATGCCGAATACACTCAAAAACCTCCCTCATTACCTCATCCTTTACCTTCGGATGCCACCTGAAACCAAATGTAGGATTGGCTACCCTTACAAGTCTTGCTGCTTGCAGGATAGCTATGGTCATATCATTGCAGGCATCAGTCCCGTCAGGCTTCACCCCACCCAGCGTTCCGACATAAGTTGTGGGTATACCCTGAAGTCCTTCCTTACCAAGGCTTGGAGCGATAAGGCCTATTTCGGATATACGGATAAGAAACTCCCCAACTAAATCAAGGGCTTCCTCTTTGGTAAGCCTCTTCTCAATGTTCACATCCCTTTCATAATATGAGCCATGATAATAATCTGTGCGAGAAGGCCAGGAATTCCCAGCCTCAAATCTGGTAAGCACGTTGATGAAAAAATCGAACTGTAATGATTCCTGAAGACCTCTAGGGGGTTTTGCCGGTACTCGCTCACAGGTGTCAACAATCCTTAATAATTCTTCCTTACGCTTTGATTCGGTCTCAAAATTCTCTGCTAATATCCGCGCCAACCTGGCATATCGCTTTGCATACCTGATGCCAGCCTCCAGTACAATTTGCATTGCCTCCCAATTGGGAAGCCTATCGTAAAGGGGAAGAATCTCAGGCCCAGGCGTACCTGATAACCTCTCTTCCGCTTCCTCAATCCTCTCCTGTATCTCATCATAAATTGAATCAAAACCCCTGCTCATTATAAAATCATAGTCCTTAGTGCCATAATTTGCGCTAGTGACTGGAACACCCCACATAATAACACCACTAAAGCACTTAACAGCATCTTCAGGGAGGATTAGTCTTATCACCTGATCAAGCTCAGTCTTGCCAGCCCAGTAATTGTTTAACTCAGCCATGACCCTTAAGGATTCATCCACTGGCTCTGGGATAGAACCCTGAGTGTTGTAATACTCCTCATTGAACATGCTCGCCATCTCCTGATACCACACCTGGTTATGCGGAAGGCTCCCCACATAACCCACTAGCTGAGCATTATCTGTTATAAATATAGTGATATTGTCGAATACATGAGCTAAGGCCTTGGCCCTTCTCATCATTATGGGGTCATCTTCGTTCTCCTGCCAGGTCTGGGTAAAAAGCTGTGGCCTCTCAAGGTCTATCTTAAGTCCTGGTGTATAGACACCTCCGGTGGCTCCCTTTTTCCATACAGCCTTTCTAAGATAGTCCAATCTCTCTGATCTCTTCTTCTCAGCAACCCACCACCATTCCCTATTCTCCTCAAGATCCTCTATACTCTTATCCGGTATTATATTATCTATTGATGTTACCTCCTCCATCTTCCCTACCTCCCAATTTATATTTTTCCTCACCCTTAGTCGAAAATATATCACCTCCCTTTTCTAAATATATTATAATTTTACTTCTACAAAGTCCGCCGCATCCGCTAATTGCACAAAACACGGTCTCGGGCAATTAGCGGATGACAAGCTGTATCGAAGGATATAATAATTCTTTCACAAGTGACAATTGAGTAAAAATTCAAGTCATCTGTTCAACTCAACAATTGATATCACTTCATCTGCCGATAAACACGACTCACTGAAGGATCAGCAATTTCTGCTGCATCCTTATCAATAAAATCCATCTCATCATAATGTTTACACATATTAGCATTCATATTCCATCCCGCTAGATAAGCCGACTCACCCTCTGTTACAAATATTGGTGGATCGATTTCAATATTAGATCCCCCTTTTAATACCTTACACCATCCAGTTCCATCCTGTGTAAATTGACGCGCCCCAAAATTTTTGCATTTGCCACATGCTTTATCAGGCATTGATTCCCTCTCCTCCATGCTTTTTGGCTTGGCTATTAGAGAACTCGCGCCATCCTTCCATTCTGAACCTTTTCTTGGCATCAAAGACCTCCTATAAATTATAATGTTTTTGGGATATCTTTATAATAATCTAACTTCAGAGATTAAACAGCTATCCTAAACCCTGTATTGTCCTCTGTATAATATTATCCTGCGTCTTTCTGCTTATATCCACAAAGTGAGCGCTGTAACCAGCCACCCGGACAATCACCTCCTGATACTGTTCAGGATCCTTCTGCGCTGCCCTGAGCGTAGCGTCATCCACCATATTAAACTGCACATGGTCGAGTCCTAAATCCGCCCAAGTCTTCATATAGGATTTCCATAACTGATATCCTTTCTCTCCGGCTAACTGTGTTGGAGAAAGGCGTTGATTTAACAGGAATGCCCTCCCATCGCTAATATGATCAATCTTCCCGCAAGACTTTAATATGGCTGTTGGCCCCTTCTTGTCAAGGCCAGGTCCTGGAGAAATGCCTCCATCATACAACGCATCACCCAACCTCCTGCCATTGGGCAGCGCATGCACCATGTTAGAGAAATGTATATTGCCGCTAACATTTTCAGGCAATACCGGCCATGTGTTGCCGCATGGATCTTTCAAGACATGGGAATGCTTCGCAATATCCCTTAAACACCGCACCATTATTTCATCCACATAATCGTCATCATTTCCCCACTTTGGCGCATTCTTGACAAAATCAAGCCTCATCTCCTCCTTGCCATCCCAATTATTCTCCAATGCATCTATCAACGCCCTCATAGTATACTTCTTTTCGTCAAAGACCAATCTCTTTACCGCTGCCAAACTATCAACATTTTCAACCCAAGTAAAAAAGGTCACCCATGAATTCCCTCTCTCTCCTGAAGGATCTAACGCATCAATCCCGCTCTCTACTGATCTTTCATAAATTGCAGAGAGCATTGGGCGACCAAAATTCTTAGCTCCCTGCATACGTCCGTAGTTTACAACCCGAACCGCAATATTCATCATCCACTCCATCTGACTCTTCCATGCCTCGTACAACTGCTCAAAATCAGAGAACTCCCTTGCATCCCCCGTTTGAGGCCCCATCTGCATCTCAAGCACATGATCATATCCATCATGAAGAGCATACTCTATCATCTTCGAAGTGTTTAATGTTGTATTGGCCATGCGAAAGGGCTGGCATCCATGCTTTGTAGGAGGACATGGAGACATACATGCCTGATGCACCCAAAGTCTAGCCTCCTCAATTGGATGGCCGTGCCAGTGCATGCTATTGGCGATCAAGACCGGATCATTACGAATGCTCGGATATCCTAATCCTTGCCGTATACATTCAAACACCTCACGCATAATCTCATCCTTCACCTTTGGATGCCATCTGAAGCCGAAAGTGGGATTGGAAACACGAACTAACCTTGCAGCCTGAAGAAAGGCCGTGGTTAAATCATTACAGGCATCAGCACCATTCGGCTTCACACCACCAATTGTCCATACCCAAGTTCCTGGTATCCCCTGAACACCCTCCTGTCCAAAACTTGGAGCGATAAAGCCAGTCTCTGAGCAACGTATCATAAACTCTCCAATAAGCTCAATAGCCTCTTCCTTAGAAAGCTTTTTCTCTATATTCACATCCTTGTCATAATAAGGCCAATGATAATAATCAGGTCTATGAGGCCAAGCGCCCTCTATTGCTTCAAATCTTACACACATCTGCACAAAGTGATCAAATTGAAAGGATTCCTGTAGATTTCTCGGGGGTTTAGCTGGAACCTGTTCACAGGTCTCTGCTATCCTTAACAACTCTTCCTTGCGTTTGCTATCAGTCTCGAAGTTCTCCGCTATTATTCTTGCTAATCTAGCATAACGCTTAGCGTATTTAACAGCCGATTCTAGTACTATCTGCATTGCTTCCCAGTTAGGAAGTCGATCATATAATGGAAGAATATCTGGCCCTGGTATCCCGGATAATTTATCCTCCGCTTCCTCAATCCTTTTCTGAATATCATCATAGATATTGTCGAATCCATTGTTCATAATATAGTCAAAATCCTTGGTCGTATAACCCGCGCTTGCAAGAGGTACACCCCACATGACAACCCCGCTAAAACATTTAACAGCATCCTCAGGTGGAATCTGCTTTATTACCTTATCGAGTTCAGTCCTGCCAACCCAGTAATTGTTTATCTGTGCCATAACCTTTAAGGATTCATCAACAGGCTCAGGGATGGACCCCTTTGTATTATAGTACTGTTCATTGAACATGCTTGCCACTTCCTGATTCCATAATTGGTTGTTTGGCAGACTCCCTAAATATCCAACAATCTGTGCATGATCGGTAATAAAAATAGTAATATTTTCCAAAACATTTGCCAAGGCTTTGGCTCTTCTGAGCATAATGGGATCATCCTCATTCTCCCTCCATGCTTCAGTAGACAGATATGGTTTCTCAATATCCAGCTTGAGCCCAGGAGAATAGACACCACCTATTGCTCCCTTCTTCCATATTGCTTTTCGCAGATAATCAAGCCTCTTGGTTCTCTTCCTCTCTGCAACCCACCACCATTCTCTATCCTTCTCAAGTTCCCCAATACTCTTGTTAGAGGCACTACTAATTGAAACATTCTCGTTTTGCATACCCTTATCTCCTAATAATTTAATTTACCTCTCTCTTATATACAATATTCAGTATCCTAAGTTCCCTACGCCTCTACATGCTTATTTATTTCCCAAATAATCAAGAATATAGCTTTGACTATTGTTCTATTCTTCAATCAATATATTCACAATCCTATCTCTACCCCAATCCCTGCACTGTTCGTTGTATAATATTATCCTGAGTTTTACGGCTTATATCCACAAAGTGAGCGCTATATCCCGCCACCCGGACAATCACCTCCTGATATTGTTCGGGATCCCTCTGTGCTGCTCTGAGTGTGGCATCATCAACCATGTTAAATTGTACATGATCAAGCCCAAGATCAGCCCAAGTCTTGATATATGCCTTCCACAACTGATACCCTTTCTCACCTGAAAGCTGTGTTGGCGATAGTCTCTGATTCAAAAGGAATGCCCTGCCATCGCTTATGTGGTCGATCTTCCCGCATGACTTCAATATCGCAGTCGGCCCCTTCTTGTCGAGACCCGGCCCAGGTGATATCCCTCCGTCGTATAGCGCATCACCTAACCTCCTGCCATTGGGAAGAGCATGGATCGTAGGCGCAAAGTGAATATTTCCACTCACATTCTGAGGTAGCACTGGCCATGAATTTCCCGAGGGGCATTTCATCTCCCATGATTGCTTGGCTATCTCCCTCATGCACCGTACCATTATCTGATCAACATAATCATCATCATTGCCCCACTTGGGAGCATTCTTGACGAAATCGAGGCGCATCTTCTCTTTGCCCTCCCAATTCACAGCGCAGGCATCTATAATCTCAGTCATGGTATATTTCTTTTCATCAAATACAAGTTTCTTCACAGCAGCCAGGCTATCTACATTCTCTACCCAAGTAAACCAGGATATCCATGCATTGCCTCTCTCCCCCTCTGGGCTGAAACAATCTAACCCACTCTCCACAGCTCTCTCATAAAGAGCGGACAACATCGGCGAACCAAAATGTTCGGAACACTTCACACGACCTAGGTTGACCACCCGCACAGCAATATTCGTCATCCACTGCATCTGCTTTTTCCAAGCCTCAAACAATTGCTCAAAATCAACAAATTTCCTAGCATCCCCTGTCTCCGGCCCCATCTGCATCTGTAGCACATGATCATATCCGTTATGAAGAGCATACTCTATCATCTTCGATGTGTTCAACGTCGTGGATGCCATACGGAAGGGCTGAGTCCCATGTTTTGTGGGCGGGCAGGGAGACATGCATGCCTGATGCACCCAAAGCCTTGCCTCCTCTAATGGATGACCATACCAATGCATAGTGTTGGCAACCAGGATAGGATCATTTCTTATGCTAGGAAAACCCAACCCTTGCCTGATACATTCAAACACCTCCCGCATCACTTCATCCTTCACTTGTGGATGCCAACGAAATCCAAAGGTAGGATTGGCAACCCTTACCAGCCTCGCTGCCTCTAGTATAGCTATTGTCATATCATTGCAGGCGTCTGTGCCATCCGGCTTCACCCCCCCCAGTGTTCCTACATAGGTGCCTGGTATCCCCTGAAGTCCCTCCTTTCCAAAGCTAGGCATAATCTGTCCTATTTCATGGATGCGAATCAAAAACTCCCCTATCAGGTCAAGCGCCTCCCCTTTTGTGATCCTCTTCTCAATATTTACATCCAAATCATAATAGGGTCCATGATAATAATCTGTACGTGAAGGCCATGCCCCGCCTAAAGACTCAAGTCGCTGAAGAACATTTACAAAAAAATCATATTGAAGCGATTCATGCAGATTCCTCGGTGGGCTCGCCGGCACCTGCTCGCATACATCCGCAATTCTCATCAACTCCTCCTTACGCTTCGGATCACTCTCGAAATTCTCTGCGATTATTCTCGCAAGCCGCGCATAACGCTTGGCATATCTAATACCAGCTTCTATAACAAACTGCATTGCCTCCCAATTGGGCAACCGATCATAAAGGGGAAGGATATCAGGACCAGGTATTCCAGAAAGCTTCTCCTCCGCATCCTCAATCCTCTCCTGTATCTCATTATAGATATCCTCAAATCCCCTCTTTCCAGTCATTATATACTCATAGTCCTTAGCTGAATAGCTACCTGTAGCACCAATAGGAACCCCCCACATAATAACACCGCTAAAAAGTTTAACAGCATCTTCTGGAGGAATTATTCTGATTACCTTATCCAACTCAGTTTTGCCAGCCCAATAATTATTGATCTCAGACATAACCTTCAATGATTCATCTACAGGTTCAGGGATAGATCCCTGAGTATTATAGTACTCCTCGTTGAACATGCTAGCAACTTCCTGATACCATATCTGTGTATGTGGCAAACTCCCCACATAACCCATTATCTGTGCATGATCAGTTATAAATATACTGATGTTATCCATCACATTGGCTACACCCTTGGCTCTTCTGATCATTCCAGGATCATCCTCATTCGCCTTCCAAGCCTCAGTAAAAAGCACAGGCCTTTCAAGATCAATTTTCAGACCAGGAGTATATACTCCCCCCTTCGCGCCCTTTTTCCAAACAGCCTTTCTTAGATAGTCTAACCTCTTCGACCTCCTCTTCTCTGCAACCCACCACCACTCCCTGTTCTTCTCTAGATCTTCAATAGTCCTATCTGGCAATCCTCCCTTCATTTCCACATTTTCTTCCATTCTCTACCCCCATTATTTATTTTTCTTGCGCATTTGTCTATAAACCCTATACAAATGCATAGTAATTCTCAGAATATAATAATTATTAGGACATAGAAAATTCTATATCATTCCTAAATCCATATTATCCCTCTATACAGATTTCATATAATATCTGATTTTTTATAATCTTGGTTAAATTATTTGATTAACTTAAATGGATAGACTAAATCAGTTTTATGGTCGGCACATAAACAAAAAAATTATCTCTTCACTATCCCATAAAAAAGGGTATCGACAATCTTATCGATACATCCCTCAATCTTACAGATATCAACCATCTTAGCCCAATGATATTCAAGACCCTTTAATGCGGTAACAATTGCAAATGATGTTGTTTCTATATCTAAAGCAATTGCATCCCCCCCCTCATTCATACTAATCAATATATCTTGTATAATTCTAAATTCTTCCTTCTCATGCCTCTTTCTAAGTCTTCCAATAAAGCCATAACGCTCTAGATACTCATCTCTCAACGCGCTGTAGTAATTCTTCAAATTATGTAAAACTTGAATCTTGGTAATAATATAAGCGCTAATCTTTCTCTGGGGAGTATTCTCGCTTTCAATAGCTCTCAATAACTCAATGTTCAACTCAAGCCCTTCCTTCTCCACTACCTTCTGAAAAATCGTCTCCTTGCTAGCAAAGTAGTGATATATAGAACTCTTCGCTTTATCTGTTGCATTAGCAATTTCATCCATAGTAGCCTTTTTGAAGCCAAATCTAGCAAATACTTTTCTCGCTTCATCCAAGATGAGTTCTTTAGTATCATTTTGTGTCATAACTCTTCAACTTTCAATACTTGGCATTTCAGAACAAATATTACCCTTATTCTATAATTTAGGATATTTACATCACTTTTATATATGTCAATAACTTTTTCAAAACGAATAGAACAACCCTAATCAAGTTATCCATTAGCATTTATAAACCCTATGCCAACTAATATTGTGAATAACGCGCTGCAATTCTAAAAGCGAGGCTTTAGACAAACGAAATTTATTCTAAAATCTCATCATTACCACAATATTATCTACACTTTAGCTATAAAATCGACATATACAAGCTCAATTATTATGAATTAACCTATATTTCAACATACCCTTATGATTGGATTAATGCTTATTATTGATGTAAATATAATTTTTTTAATTATTTTAATTTTTTTTATTTGACATATTATTAGAATTAAATATTATAGCATTAAGTAAAACCAATAATGTTTACTTGCTTTTTATTGTTTTTATGATATAATTAAGTGTATTGAATTTGATTAAGTTTATTAAAACACATTTTGTGTTAATGATCAAGCTATGCTTGAAGATGAAAAAATATGATCGATTGATTAGGAAAGGATGATCTAATACAATTATGCTTGGTTATAGCTTTATTTTCAGGAACCAAGTCGTTCATTTAATTTAAATTACACTTTAATATCTTTAATTGAAGGAGGATTTGAATGAACATGAAAATATTTATTATTATTCTAACCTCTTTTTACTTATTAATGCTTCCTTTTAAATTATTAAAGCAGGAAGTTATATCACTCGTTACTGGTTCTACTGACATTGTTACAATCTCAAAAGCAATCAAAAACAACAGGATGACTCCTGTTCAAATGCCACATATCATTCATGAAAAGGCTGACATTAAATGTGTTGTATGCCATCATAAAGAAGACAATGACGACAGGATCAAGATCTGCTCAAAGTGTCATAAGGGTAAAGAATCCGAAGACATACTACATGACCTATGTATCAACTGTCATAAGGAATTGAAAAAAGGACCAATAGAATGCACTGCCTGTCATAGGGATAATAAATAACTATTTCGAGGAAACAATGCAGAGCACATTGATCATAGGAATAGGGAACATTTTGCAAAGCGATGAGGGTATAGGTGTTCATATAGTAAACCATATACTCGAATCGGGCATCAAACTTCCTGAGGAAGTTGAGGTAATCGACGGCGGAACGTCTGGGTTCGATCTGCTTCCATATATGAAAGGGCGTGATAAAATAATTATCATTGATGCCCTAAGGACAGATGATGTCCCAGGAAGCATATACAGATTCTCTCCTGATTACGCATTGGAATCCCATACATCCCTTTCCCTACATGAAGTAGGTATTATGCAAGTAATCAAGATGCTATATTTTATGGGAGAGAATCCAAAAATTGAAATTATTGGTATTGTCCCTGAAGACATAAACACATTAAATATTAACATTAGTCCTGCTGTAAGGGAATCGATACCCAAAGCTGTGGAACTAATACTTAATGCAGCAGCTAATTAACAGAAATGATTAAGGAGGTAACATATGACTATAAATAGACGAGAATTTTTACAATTGATGGGCGGCACTGCAGCAGCCTTAAGTTTCTCCGGAGTCATGTTACAGGGTTGCAAAAAGGCAATAGAGAAGGCTGCCCCCAATACGCCAGTAATATGGATACAGGGTCAATCCTGTTCAGGTTGTTCAGTATCGCTTCTCAATACTGTTGATCCTGACATACCAAAGCTTATCACAGAGCATATAAGCCTTAACTTCCATCAAACGATAGGCGCTGCGACAGGCGATACGCTAATCGATATTCTTCATGAAGCTGTTAATAAGAATAGAAATGACTTTGTTCTTGCAATAGAAGGAAGCATACCGACTAAACACCCTCTCTACAGCACACTTGGGGCAAAAGGTAATCATCATATTGGATTTGATGAATGGATGAATAAACTTGGCAGGAATGCAAAGGCTGTTCTCGCCATTGGCACCTGTGCAGCCTTTGGTGGAATACCTGCGGCCAGGGGCAATGTAACAGGCGCTATGGGAGTCGCTGATTTTTTCAAGAGAACCGGTATAGATAAGCCTGTAATAAATATTGGCGGATGCCCTGCCCATCCTGATTGGATAGTTGGAACTATAGTATATCTCATTCTGAAGGGGAAGATCCCCAAACTTGACGAATACAATCGACCAACGATGTATTTTGGGAAGACTGTACACGAACAATGCGAAAATCTTTCATATTACAGAAAGGGCGTATTCGCTAAGGATTGGGGTGATAAGGGATGTCTTTACAATCTCGGATGCCTCGGTATGGATACAGGCTGTGATATACCCAAGAGAAAGTGGAATAATGGAGCCAATTCCTGTACAGGCTCTGGCTCAGGATGTATTGGATGCACTGAGCCTGTTTATCCAGATACAGGGAAGCGGGGATTGTATAAACACCTTCAGGCAAGCGTTGACGAGATTAACAGAATTCAGAATCCGCAGATTCGTGAGGCTGTTATTAAACTTCAAGAGAATGGAGGTATAATCAATGGCTAAAATACTAATAGACCCAATAAGCAGAATTGAGGGCCACCTGGCAATTGAAATAGATGTAAGAGGAGGCAAGGTAGTCGATGCAAAGTGCTTGGGCAATATGTTCAGGGGTTATGAGATGATTTTAAAAGGCAGAAATCCTGTTGACGCAATGCAGATTACTCAAAGGATCTGTGGCGTGTGCCCCATCTCTCACGGCATAGCCTCTGTAAAAAATTTGGACAGCGCCTTTGGTATAATTCCAAATAAAAACGGAAGGCTACTGCGAAATCTTACGCTTGCAGCAAACTACCTGCAGTCCCATATTCTCCATTTTTATCATCTGGCAGCACTGGATTTTGTTGATATTACTGCCCTATTGAGCTACGAAGGAAGCGACAAAAAGCTGAATTCCCTCAAGGCATGGGCCAAGATGGAGCTTGAAACAAAGAAGGGAAAACCAGATGAAATGACAGCAGTTGCCCCATTTTTGCCAAGATTTGAGCACGATACTTATATCAAGGATCAGGAGTTGAACATGACTGCAATCGCGCATTATGTGGAAGCCCTTGATTTAAGGATGAAGGCTCATCAAATGGTTACAATTTGGGGGGGCAAAGTTCCCCACACCATGGCGCTAGTCCCTGGAGGCATGACTCAAGTTCCAACAAAGGATAAGATTAAGCAATATGGAAAGATACTAGATGAAGTTGAAAAATTTGTAAATGAGAAATATTTGCCGGATGTAATAGAAGTTGCTAAAGGATACAAGGATTATTTTGACATAGGCAAGTTTAATGATCTCCTTTCCTATGGTTTATTTGAAGAGAGTGATGGAGATACATACGATCAAGAGCATATGTTGGAGAGGGGTGTTTACATCAATGGCAACCTTGGCAAAATGGATGTCTCCAGCATTACTGAAGCGGTGAAGTATTCGCGATATATCTCTCAGTCGAACCTACACCCTTCTAGGGGCAAAACTTCGCCAAAACCGACAAAATCCGGAGCATATTCATGGTTAAAGGCTCCCCGCTACAAAGGGAAAGCCACTGAGGTTGGTCCAGTGGCCAGAGCAGTTGTCGCATATATGTCCGGCAACAAGGCAGTCAAAAAGGAGGTTGACGGACTTTTGAAGATATTTAATGCCGACATCTCTGCCGTATTTTCGGTTCTTGGCAGACATGCATGCAAAGCATTAGAGAGCAAGTTAATCTGTCAAAGAGCAAGAGTATGGCTGGAAGAGCTTGAGGCAGGCGGTAAACCAAGAAACACCTACAGAATACCAGATAAGGGAGATGGAATGGGTTTAACTGAGGCTCCGCGAGGCGCTCTCGGTCACTGGATTACAATTAAGAATAAGAAGATTGCCAACTATCAATGTGTAGTGCCCACAACATGGGATTGCAGCCCTAAGGATGACAAGGGGAGAAGAGGGCCTGTTGAAGTGGCATTAATCGGCACACCGATTGCTGATCCGAAAAACCCTATTGAAGCAGCCCGTGTAGTCAGATCATATGATCCATGTATAGCTTGTGCGGTACATGTTATTGAGGGGGATAGGCAAATTTCAAGGTTCAGAGTCAGCTAATTTAACAATTAATTGAAGCACAATTTCTCGTCCTTATGATTCTGCATGAATAACAGGAATACGATTATGTATACTGATATAGGCAGATAGTGATGCTAAAGATTATGGGTTTATAGTAAAGTATACATATATCTTGCTCTATGAAAACAATCAAATGAAATACACTATTGCTATATAAAATAATGGTCAGCCAATCATGTTCTTTATCTGTAAAAATAAAGAAACCTACCTTAAATTATTCCCATTCACCCTCCTTGTCTTATTCATATTCTCCCAATTTTTTAATACAAACCTGTTGCTCTTTGCTGCTAACGATAAACTGCTCTGGCATCCACCCTCTAAACTTACTGTAGGTGAATACCTAAGGTATTCTAATATATTTTTAACTATTATATTTGCCCTATCTGGCTGTTTGCTTCTAATGCTTTTCAAGGTCACCACTAGATTGCGCGCAGCGATAATGACGCTTGTATTTATTGTTTTTGCTATTATTCTGGATTACAGTGGACTGAAGTGCGCGTTAAAGATGCCAAGCCCCTTATGCTCATTAACTAGGCCATTTCTATTTATTAAGAGTGGCAATCTCGATATCCCACTAAAATTTATTATAGCGCTCTCAACCATAGGCATCTTAAGCCTTATTGGGAATAAACTTTTCTGCGGTTGGGTTTGCCCTATTGGCGCGATTCAGGAGATGATGAATCTTATCCCTTTTTCAGGCAAAAGGATTAAAATCCCATTCTTATGGATGAATCTGGTGAGAGTTACTCTCTTTGTATCCTTTATTCCCATTCTATTTGTTCTTGGTAGAGTGATATATTTTAATCCCTTTGCCCCTATTAGATTGGGTTTCACAGCCGATTTCTGGACAATTTACAGCTGGGTTTTCCTGATTATTATAGTAATAATATCGTTCTTTATCTACAGGCCATATTGCTACTTTATTTGTCCCATAGGACTTATTACCTGGCTCTTGGAACGAATATCACCAATTAAAATTCGTTATCATAAGGAGATTTGCAGCGAATGTAAAACATGTATTACTCATACAAATTGCCCTACTGTAGAATCAATTATTAATGAAAAGCGCATCAGGCCAGACTGTCATAGCTGTGGCAAATGCATTGAGGTGTGTCCTAATAATGCATTGAAATTTAACTTTAAATAATCCCATTTCCAAAACAACATCTTCGAAAAGTGTTTTTATAATGAATTTGATTTAATTCTATGGATAGATTTATGACGTTATGGGACTAATTCATCTTCCTGAACCTGAGACCACAGCTTTGGCTGTCCTAAACAATATCTTCAAATCGAGCTTAAGAGACCAGTCATCAATATATTTCAAATCCAATTCCATCCATTGCTTGAATGTCAAATCGTTTCGACTGGGAGCGATCTGCCATAAACACGTCAGTCCAGGCTTCATAGACAATCTTCTCCTTTGCCATGCATCATACTCCTGAACCTCAGATGGAATCGGTGGACGCGGGCCGACAAGACTCATCTCACCCTTAAGCACATTAATCAACTGCGGCAACTCATCTAGGCTGGTCTTTCGCAAGAAAGTGCCAATATAAGGAATAATGCGCGGATCCTTCTCAATCTTAAAGGCTGGGCCATCAGCTTCGTTCAAATGTTTCAACTCCTGAAGCTTTTCTTCAGCATTTACTACCATAGTCCTGAATTTGTATAGACTGAATTTACGGCCGTTAAGCCCCAATCGCTCCTGCTTGAAAAAGACTGGCCCCTTTGAAAATAGTTTTATTGCAAACGCGATTCCCAAGAATAAGGGAAAGATTAATACAAAAATAACAAAACCAAAAATATAATCTATAACAACCTTAAAGGAGAGGTCTTGATGCTTAGAACTGATAGTAGCCAAGAGCATAGTTGGAAATCCATGAAAACTATCAAATGAAATGGAAGCAATTTTAGGTTCATATAAAAGCGTGTGGATATGCCAGTCTGGGAAAATACGCACCGTAATTCCTATCATCTCAAGCAATAACATATATTCATGAACAGAATCAATATCCTTCAAAGGCATGGCAAAAATAACCTCATCCACTACATAATTTAATATTATCTCTTTAAGGTCATCCATTGTGCCGATAACCTTCACATCATGTATCAACGCTTTTCCAATCTCAGACTTATCTATCTCCAAACAACCTACGATCTTAATATCAGAACCATAAGATTGAATAAGATCAATTGCACTCTGAGCCCTGTGCTTGCTACCGATAATGATAATGTTACTGATATTATGCTCTGCACTCCCATATTTTCGCCATATAAAATATATAAGTCCCTTACTAATAAAAAGCAATAATAGGTTAATGAAATAAAATATACCCAATAGGAGACGACTCACATCAGGTATTTTCACAATATAAAGGGATGTGATCAAAACAATCATCCCAACGCTTACAGCCTTAAATACTTGACGATATATAAAGACAAATCCCCTTTCACTATAGGGAGTATATACTTTAAAAATTGTAAAAAAAACATACCAGATTATTATGATAATAAGTAAAATTATATAATAATTTGGAGATATATGCAGAGTCCCAAAGGGTGGAGGTAACAGATCTCTTCTAATGAAGTAAGCTATTACAAATGCAGCAACGATCAAGCAGACATCAAGCAAAGAATGCAACTGTATGACTATTCTATTTCTTCTAGCGTGCAAGTTATTTCCTCCATATATTTACTTAAGGATTACGCTTCAATCAGGACATTGATCATACAGTAAATCGTATTATTAATTCACACTCGTTAACTATCAATGGGAAAAAGTCAAGAGGTTATAGGTAAATATTATACACAAAAGCATGAATGCTACTTATAGCACAATGAATTACATGTAAAGGATCAAGCAATATTCTTTCATACATTGAATGAACAATAAACCTGAAAAGTCCATATTATACATTCTTAATATTACTTTTCTCATTAATGTCATGGGAGAAGTATCTAAGAAATATTCTTCCATCTAATTATCAGTCTTAATCAGGATTAAATACTGACCATATGATGAAATATCACCTCTTAAATATGTATTCATTCCCAGATTTTTGTATTAACTCCCAACCGGCTTTTCCATATTCATTCAGAAAAGGCTCTTCTCCTCGACTGTTCTTAAAGGTTATTTCTATAACCTTATACTCCCACTTCTTAGCGCCTTGCTGTGGAGTAGATGAATTACAATTTAATAGTAACATAATAAATAATATCAAAATATACAAAAACGATAAATTTTTCCATATATTATATTGCACTATATCCTCCTATTATATCATATATATCACAGAATTTCAATAATTTCACAACTCATCCTAAAAGTAGTATAAGGAATCATAGGTTTTCATCATCATCCCTGATTCTTCATATATCAATGGGAGAGGGGAATAGATTATTACTGATACATAAAATACTACCAATCAATAATCAATATTAGTAGTACGCTTTTTACCAACACCCTGAATCCTTATGATGTAATTATTGTTTGAGATAAATGGTTTTATAGTGCCTTTGCAGGTTATGATAGCGCCATTTTGTGAGTTTAAAATATTCCACCCGGAATCACTCGATGGCAATCCTAACATTATGTAGCGAGGGGAATTTCGTCGTACTTGGCTTGATTTTCAATAAACTAAGAGGGTATTGGTAGCTAATATATAATTTCGAGCTTCGTGTTCTTCTGTCGGTTTACTCAGTTAGGCCAATCCTTAACACGAAACTCGAAAGTTATCAAACACAGTAAAACTTATTTATGCTATTCTAATTCCAACTTCAAACCATAAGCATAATATTTGTCGTTTTATGTCAACTATTATTTATTAAATTTCTTTATCCACCAATCTTCAGCGCTTAATTCATTAACAAGATTAACACCAAAACCCACAATATACACATTGCCTTCAATATCTATTGCTATTGAATTAACAACATCATCACTACCATTCCCATCATACCATCTATCTCTCCAGTTAGTTATGTCCTCGACTCCATTGCGATCATACCTCTTGATCCACAGGTCTAAACTACTTATCTGATTCACAAGATCAGATCCATATCCAGCAACATACACATTGTCTCCCGAATCAACAACTACCGAATAGGCTGTATCATCACCCTCATTTCCATCAATCATCATATTCCAACCTATTGTATCCTCTTTACCTTCACTATCAAATTTCTTTATCCACCAATCCTCACCGCTTGACTCTTGAACGAGGTTATTTCCATATCCAACAATATATACACTACCTTCAGAATCTACCGCCGCTGAACTGACTTCATCATTACTATTATTTCCATCAAACATCATATCCCAATTTATCATATCCTCATTCCCATCGCTATCAAACTTCTTTATCCACAGATCCAAACCACTCGCCTCTCCCACAAGATTAGACCCATACCCCACTACATACACATTGCCATCAGGATCAACTGCTATCGAATTAACCGCATCGTCGCCTCCGATTCCGTCAAACCTCTTGTCCCAATTCACCGTGTCCTCAATTCCATTACTATCAAATCGCTTTATCCATAGATCTAAACCGCTAGCATCTCCCACAAGATTAGACCCATACCCTCCTACATACACATTGCCATCAGGATCAACAGCGACCGAATTAACCGCGTCGTCGCCTCCGGTTCCGTCAAACCTCTTGTCCCAATTCACCGTGTCCTCAATTCCATTACTATCAAATCGCTTTACCCATAGATCCAGACCACTCGCCTCTCCCACAAGATTAGACCCATACCCTACTATATACACATTACCATCAGGATCAACCGCTATCGAATTAACCGCATCGTCGCCTCCGGTTCCGTCAAACCTCTTATCCCAATTCATCGTATCCTCATTGCCATCGGTGTCAAACTTCTTGATCCACCAATCGCAATTGTTTGCAGATCCGACAACATACACATTGCCATCAACATCTGTTGTCACTGACCTGGCAAAGTCATTGCTATTTTCATTGGTATCATCGTCAATTTGTTTATTCCAATAGATCAGATCCTCCGCATCCTCTTCATTCGATGGCTCTTCTCCATCAGATGGAGTCGGCTCAACGCCTCCATCTTCAGGGGCAACTATCGATTGACCGACTGTGCCGGATAATCTCCATCCTTCATCAGAGTCGCTGAAGTCGCTGAATACGCCTGAACTTGAATTGTTTGCTTTGAGCTTATAGTAGTATCTTGTTCCAACCACAGCCGATGTATCTTCAAAACTCGTCGAAGCTATTGTGCCAATTACATCTATAAATTTACCGCTTTCAGAGACATCTCTATATACATAATAGGAATCAGCGCCAACAACACTATTCCATCTTATCTTTACATAATCAGCATCCGTGCCATCTGAAGCGCTTACACCTGTGGGAGCTGATAAAGCACTGAAAGCCCTCACTCCTGAATCAGTTCCGCTAAAACCGCTGAATGTATCTGAAATTGAACTATAAGCCTTTACCCTGTAGTAATAAGTAGTTCCTGCAACAGCAGATGTGTCGTCATAGGTTGTTGAAGCTACTGTGCCTACTACATTGGCAAAGGATCCTGACTCTGAGTTATCTCTATATATAAAGTATGCATCAACATCCGCCACAGTGTTCCATGTTATTCGAATAAATCCAGTATGAACGCTGTCAGAAGCGGCTAGACCTGTTGGTGATGGGAGATTACCTTCAGACCCTATACCTAAATCACCCCCCCCAGACATCATTAAAGATGCAGTAGAATCATACACTATGCTAAACTGACCTGCCGCTGTATTACTATTACCAGCCAAATCTGTGCATACTCCACCACCTACATCCACTGTTACTGTTACAAGGTCTCC